>NZ_RPRY01000662.1 GCF_003949795.1 Streptomyces sp. WAC06614 | reverse complement strand
GGGGAACGGTGCAGGCGGGTCGACCGGGGCTCCGGCCGGTGCGGTGGTAGCCGGCCCGGTCGCAGTGGATGCTGCGGTCGTGGCGGCCGCGCCGTCCTGCACGAACGGGGCCGGCCCCGCCTGCGCGAGGGCGACCTCCGTCGGGGGAGCGGTCGCGGCGGCCCGGCCGCCGTCCGCCGCCGGAGGGGACATCGGCCCCTCGTCCGGTGCGGTGGCGTCGCCCGGGGCCACCCCGCCGGCCGGGCCGGTGGCCTTGGTGGCGCTGCCGGTCGGGAGCAGCCCGTCCTGCTCCAGCAGCATGACCAGGTGCCGGTACAGCGGGCGGACGAGGTCCGCGTCGTCCAGTTCCAGTTCCGGGGCCGGAGCTGCGGCGTCGGTCGCAGCCCCGGTTGCGGCATGGGCCTTGCCCGCGCCCGGCGGGACGGGGTCGACGTCGGGGTCGTCGTCCGACCACCGCTCGTCAGAGGCCTCGTCCTCGTTCTCGTCCTCGTCGTCGAGGAAGCTGCGGTCGGCGGTGGGGCTGCCCCAGCCGCGGTCCACTGCCCACTGCCGCCACTCGTCCCGGCTCTCCCGCTGCTCCTCGGCGCTGCGCGAGTAGAAAGGACGCATCAGGCCGCTGGTCACGGAGGAGACCGACTGCGCGAACAGCTCCGCCCAGTCCATCGGACGTACCTCGTCGTCCTCCTCGTCCACGTTGGTCGCCACGCCGGCCTTGCGCAGGCGCAGTTCCAGGTCGATGCGCTGCTCGTGGGTCAGTTCGGAGACTGCGGACACGCGTCCGCCCTGGCCCAGCTCCTTGCGCAGCTCGTTGAGGTTGTCCAGGTACTCCTGGGTGATCTCGTCGGCCGAGGCGCGCTGGACCCCGCCGGTGACCATGCCGGTCTCCGGCGTCCAGGAGATGGGCGGCACGTACACGCCCGCGCTGCCGGTGTGGTCGCAGTCGGCCGGCGCGGGTTCGGGCGCGGCCGGTGCGGGTGCCGGTTCGGGTTCGGGGGCGGGCCGGGTCGGCTCGGGGGCTCCGGGCTCGCCGCGGAAGTACAGCTCCGCCCGGAGGGCCTCGATCTCCAGGGCGAGGCCGGCCGCGGTGTCCTCGGCGGGCAGGGCGCCGCCGTGCTGGTTCTGCTGCACGGCATGCGTCAGTTCGTGCGCGAGCAGCCCGCGGCCCCTGGTGCTCTCCAGGTCGCCGGCCTCCTTGGGCAGGAAGACGGCGCCGCCCTCGGTGAAGGCCCGGGCGGACATCTTGGCGGCGCGCTCGGATGCGGCCCGGCCCCGGTGCACGGGTACGGCGGACACGTCGACCCCGTACAGCCGCGCGAAGGCGGCGGCCATGTCGCGGGGGACGACGGCGGTCGCCTCGGGTTCGGTGGCGGGGCGGGACGGACCCGGCGGGGCCGTCCCGCCCCGCCAC
>NZ_RPRY01000661.1 GCF_003949795.1 Streptomyces sp. WAC06614 | reverse complement strand
GTCGGGGGTGTCGGGGAGGCGATCGGCATCGGGGCGATGATCGATGTCGGGGAGGCGATCGGCATCGGGGCGATGATCGCTCTGGGCCCCGAACCCCATGAGGGCGGCATTGCGTACGAGGGCGCGGCTGCGCGAGTAGCCGTACCGCACCTGGAAGAACTCGTTGCTCTCGTCCTGCACGAGCAGCCGCTCCGGAAAGACGGGCAGTTCGTGCGGCGGAACGGCGACCATGGCCCACACGGCGGCCTCCGCCCCGAACCGCGCCCGGACGTCCCCCTCGCTCCGCGGCACGGGCGCGACCTTGACCGCCCCGGGCCCGTCGCCGTACCCCTGGCTCCGCAGAATCCGTCCGAGCGCCTCGCCCACGACCCGCCACCGAAGCCCGCCGTCGCCGGTGGAGCAGGAGGCTTGGGCTTCGGCCAGGTCTTCCGCACGGGCTGAGGCTGGGGCTTCGGCTCGGTCTGGGGCTTCGGCTCGGTCTGAGGCTTCGGCTCGGTCTGAGGCTTCGGCTCGGTCTGAGGCTTCGGCTCGGTCTGAGGCTTCGAAAGGGAGAGAGACGGCGGCGCACCCATAACCCCGCCCCCGCGCGACGACCTGCTCCCGCACCAGGGCCCAGGCCTCGTCGCCCAAGGTGAAGGAGAGGAACCCCGGCCCGGTGACGTCCACCCGCGCCATGCCCGCCACCCCGGCGAGCCGCTCCCGCAGCACCCCGGCCACCTCCCGCGGCGGCCGACCGGCCTGCCCGGCGATCCGCAGCGCAAGGTTGCTGGCGTAGTCCCCGGTGCCCCCCGGCCGCGTCCGCTCGACGACGACCCGCTCGGGGACCGTGACGCGGGCGGCCAGCTCCCCGTCCTCGACCGCGCAGCGCACGGCGTGCGCGAGGCTACGGGGGAGGTCGGCGGGGGTCACGGGACCCAGCCTAGGGGAGAAGGTCCCCCCGAACGCGAACCGGTTTCGCCATGTGAACACCCTTGCGTTCGATGATCCTCCGCACGAGCCGCACCAGCTCCGCCGGCTCGAAGGGTTTGGCGAGGAACGCCTCCACCCCGGCCGCGATCCCGGTCTCGACCTCGTACTGGGTACAGGCGCTCACGATCACGAGCGGCAGGTCCCGGGTCCGCGGATCGGCCCGCAGCCGTGCGGCGGTCCCGAACCCGTCGAGCCGGGGCATCACCACGTCGAGGGTGACGACGTCAGGACCGACCCGGTGGACGATCTCCAGACACTCGGCACCATCGGCCGCGGTCACGACCTCGAAACCCTCCAGTTCGAGATTGACCTTGATCAGTTGCCGGATGACCTTGTTGTCGTCGACAACGAGGACCCGACCCGGGGCGCCTGACACAACTCAACAGTAGGTGGAGCCCGGCCCCCGCGTCCGGGTTTTCGCCACTTCCACCCCCTCCGGGC
>NZ_RPRY01000660.1 GCF_003949795.1 Streptomyces sp. WAC06614 | reverse complement strand
GCCCAGGCGGGCAGCGGCGGCAGGGCCGCGGCAGCGGCCCGGGCACCTTTGCGGGCCTCGGCCGCCCGGACCCGGCCCTGGACCCGCGCACCCAGCCGTACGGGGTCCGGGTGCCGGGCGGCGTACGCGGCGTCGGCGGCGTGGGCGGTGGCACGGCGGGTGGCGTGGTGGTCGGCTCGGGCGGCTCGGTGGCCGGGGTGACGGCCGGGGGCACGGTCGGTGCGGTGGCCGTGCTGACGGCGGGGGGCACCGTCGGCGCTGCGGCCGGTGGCACGGTCGGTGCCTCGGCCGGTGGCACGGCCCACGGCCCGGTGGCCGGCGGACCCGGGTCCGGGGACGAGCGGGATCCGGCCACTCTCGCCGCCGGTTTCACCGCGGCCTTCGCCCTCACCCGGACGGGCCGGCTGACCGACGCCCTGCCCGCGCACACCCGGATCGCCGAGGCCCGGGCCGAGGTGCTGGGCCCCGACCATCCGGACACCCTGGCCGCCCGCCAGGAGGTGGCGTACGTCCTGGACCAGCTCGGCCGGCACCAGGAGGCGCACGAGGCCTACCGTGCGGTGCTCGCCGCCCGCGAGCGGACCATGGGCGCGCACCACCCCGAGACCCTGCGCTGCCGGCACAACCTCGCCTGCAACCTCAGCCGCATGGGCCGCCCCCGGGACGCCTTCCGCATCGCCGACGAGGTCGCCACCACCCGGGGCCGGGTGCTCGGCCAGGACCACCCCGACACCCTGCTCACCCGCTACGAGGGCGCGTACGCGCTGGGTCAGCAGGGCCGTTGGCAGGAGGCCCTGATGGCCTTCCGGGACATCGCCGCCGCCCGTGAGCGCACCCTGGGCCGGGACCATCCCGACACCCTCGCCGCCCGCTACGAGGTCGGCGTCGCGCTCGGCCGGCTCGGGCGCAGCGTCCAGGCCTACGACCTGTTCCGGGCGCTCGTACGCGACCGTACCCGGGCGTACGGGGCGCTCGACCCCGAGACCCTGCGCGCCCGGCACGTCCTCGGGGTCAACCTGGGCCGGATGGACCGCTGGGAGGAGGCCGTGGCCGAGGCCCGGGAGGTGGGCCTGCTGCGCGCCGAGGCGCTCGGCGCCGAGCATCCCGACACCCTGGCCAGCCGCCGTGAAGTCGCGGTGGGCCTGGGCCGGCTGGGGCGCTGGCAGGAGGCGCTGACGCAGTACCGGGAGATCGCCGGGGTCCGCGAGCGGACCCTCGGCCCCGAACACCCCGACACGGTGGCCGCCCACGCCGACGAGGCGCACTGTCTGGAACGGCTCGCCCAAGTGGTCTAGGCGGGTGTGCCGGACGGGGCGGATGTGCTAGGCAGGTCGCCATGACCGACAGCCGAGGGTTCCGGCAGGACGTGTACGACGCCGTGGTCGTGGGCGGTGGGCACAACGGGCTGGTGGCCGCCG
>NZ_RPRY01000067.1 GCF_003949795.1 Streptomyces sp. WAC06614 | reverse complement strand
CCCCTGCCCGGCCGCCCACGCCGAAGCCGCACCCGGCCCCGCGGGGCCGCCCGACCCGAAGCCCCACCCCAGGAGCGCGGGGAACCGCGCGCCCGGCCACGGGAGCGCCGCACCCGCCGGACGGCATCGCCCCGGCGGCGCCGCGGCGCACCACCGACCCCCTCCGGAGGAGACATGCAGATCGCCATCGTGCTCTACGACCGCTTCACCGCCCTCGACGCCGTCGGCCCCTACGACACCCTCGGCCGCCACCCCGAGGCGGAGACCGTCTTCGTCGCGGAGCGGCCCGGGCCCGTCCGCAACGACTCCGGCTCGCTCACCCTGATGGCCGACAAGGCCCTCGCCGACGTCCCGGCCCCCGACATCGTCCTCGTCCCGGGCGGCCCCGGGCAGACGTACCAGATGGAGAACGAGGTCCTCCTCGACTGGCTGCGCACCGCCGACCGGACCAGCACCTGGACCACCTCCGTCTGCACCGGCTCGCTCCTGCTGGCCGCCGCCGGCCTGCTCCGTGGCCGCCGGGCCACGTCCCACTGGCTCGCCCTCGACGTGCTGTCCCGCTACGGGGCCGAGCCCACCGGGGAGCGGGTGGTCACCGACGGCAAGTACGTGACCGCCGCCGGGGTGTCCTCCGGGATCGACATGGGCCTCACCCTGCTCGGCCGCATCGGCGGCGACCGGCTCGCGCAGTCCGTCCAGCTCCTGACGGAGTACGACCCGCAGCCGCCCTACGACGCCGGCTCGCCGGCCAAGGCCCCGGCCGACCTGGTGGCGGAGTGGCGCGCCAAGAGCCGGTTCGTCATGGAGTAGCCGTAGCCGTCCAGCTGAAGCGCGGCGCACGCCGCTCCAGGAACGCGGCGACACCCTCCGCGGTGTCGCCGCTCCCGCGCGCCTGCTCCGCCCAGTACGCGTCCCGGTCCGTGCGCCCGCCCGTGAACTCCTTCGCCGCCGCCTGCGTCAGCTGCGACCGTTCGGCCAGGATCCGGGTGAAGGCGGCCACCCGCCGGTCCAGCTCGCCCGCCGGCAGCAGCTCGTCCACCAGACCCACCCGCAGCGCCCGTTCGGCGTCGATCAACTCGGCCGAGAACAGCAGGTACTTCGTCGCAGCCGGGCCGATCAGCGCGGCCAGCCGCCGGGTCGAGGACGCCGGGTAGACGATGCCCAGCTTGGCCGGGGTCACCCCGAACGACGCGCCCTCCTCCGCGAACCGCAGGTCGCACGCCGCCGCGAGCTGGCTGCCGCCGCCCACGCAGAACCCCCGGATCGCCGCCAGCGTCGGCTTGGGGAAGGCCGCGAGCGCCTCCTCCGCCGCCACCGCGAGCGCCTGCGGGTCCTCGTTCCCGGTGAGCGACGAGATGTCGGCGCCGGCGCAGAACGTGCCGCCCGCCCCGGTCAGCACGACCACCCGTACGGCCGGGTCGGCGGCCAGCCCGGCGAGCAGCTCGGGCAGGGCCCGCCACATCGCGGCGGTCATGGCGTTCCGCTTGGCCGGGTGGGAGAGGGTGAGGGTGGCGACCCCGTCGGTCACGGAGTGCATCAGCTGCGCGTCCATGCCGCGAATCCTATGATCAAAGGAATGCGGCGCATCCGCGTGGTGCCGTCGCACGGTGCACAGGCACTCGATCGAGGCTCAGGAGGCGCACGCATGGGCGCTGAGGACCGTACGCCGGCGGACGAGGCGGCCCCACGCCGCGATGACGGCAAGGACCCCGCCGACCAGGAGCGGCACAAGCTCCGCCGCAGCTACGGCCTGCTGGTGCTGCTCGGGCTGGTCCTCGTGATCGCCGGGCTGGTGGGCCTCGTCTACACCGGGTTCGCCACCCTGACCACCATGTTCCTCTTCGGCTGGCTGCTGCTCATCGGCGGTGTGGTGGGCCTGGTGCACGCCGTGCAGTCGCGCGGGAGCAACTACTTCTGGCTCGCCGTCATCGTGGCCGCCCTCAACATCGCCGCCGGCTTCGTGGTCCTGCGCCGTCCGGAGGCCAGCGCCGAGGCGCTCACCATGTTCGCGGCCCTGCTCTTCCTCACCGGTGGCGTCTTCCGGCTCGTCGGTGCGGTCGTGGTGCGCGGCGCGCAGTTCGGGCTCGCCCTGGTCCAGGGTGCGTTCGGCATCCTGCTGGGCGTGCTGATCCTCGCCGGGTGGCCGGGCAACAGCCTGTACGTGATCGGTGCGTTCTTCTCGCTGGCCCTGCTCTTCGACGGGCTCAGCCTGATCGTGCTGGGGACGGGTGCCCGCCGCATCCTGGGTGACGGCAGCCGGTGAGCTGCTGATCAGGAACGGTCCCACATCTGACGCTGTCATACGCCACTGCTCAAAAGGCGTCCGATAGGCGCTGATTTCTGGTCAGTCCGCCGGTCCGGACCAGCAGGTTCCCCACCCTTGACACGTGGAGACGATCGAGCGTGAAGACAGGGGCCGGGACATGGACGTCAGCGGGAACGTCCCGCCGGTGCAGGGCCAAGGGGCGGGTGCCCCGACGGCTCCCCTCAGTTACGAGGGAGTGTGGCGCTTCACCGTGCCGGCGACAGAAGAATCCGTTCCGCAGGCCCGCCGGGCGGTCCGGGACCTGCTCGGCCGCCAGGGCGTCCCGGCCCACCAGGACGTGGTCCACTCCCTGCTGCTGATCGTCTCCGAGCTGGTCACCAACTCGGTGCGGCACGCGGCGCTGCTGTCGCCCCAGGTGGCGGTGGAGGTCGCGATCGGCCGGGACTGGGTCCGGGTGGCCGTCGAGGACGACCACCCGTACCGCCCGAAGGCCCTGGAGGCGGACTTCGGCCAGACCGGCGGCCGCGGGCTGCTGCTGGTGCGGGAGATCACCCGGGAGTCCGGCGGGGTGTGCGACGTCGAGCACACCTCCACCGGAGGCAAGGTGATCTGGGCCGCCCTCCCGCTCGCCACGTTCTGACCGGCCGTGCCGGTCGCCACCGGCCTCACCGGACGTACGGCCTGGCCTCACCGGACGTGCCGGCCTCGGCCGGGCCACGGCGCTGCCGCCCCGCCGCCCTACCAGCCCGCGGCTTCCCCGGTCAGCTCGCGGATCGCCGGCCGGGCCGCGTCCAGCACGGTCATGAACCAGGCCGAGAACGGCGCCTCGGCGTGCAGCTTCGCCAGTTCCTGCGCCGTCACGAACGCGGTGTCGCCGATCTCCTCGGGGTCCGGCCGCAGCCGGGCCTGCGCCAGTCCCACGAACAGGTGGTTGTACTCCTGCTCCACCAGCCCCGAATCGGGGTCCGGGTGGTTGTAGCGGACGGTCCCCGCCTCGGCCATCAGGGAGGGCGAGATGCCCAGCTCCTCGTGGGTGCGCCGGGCGGCCGCGGCGAAGGGCGACTCCCCGGGGTAGGGGTGGCCGCAGCAGGTGTTCGACCAGACGCCGGGGGAGTGGTACTTGCCGAGCGCCCGCTGCTGGAGCAGCAGCCGTCCCTGCTCGTCGAAGAGGAACACGGAGAACGCCCGGTGCAACTGGCCGGGAGCCTGATGAGCGGAGAGCTTCTCCGCGGTGCCGATCGTATTGCCGGACTCGTCGACCAGTTCGAGCATGATCGGTTCCTGAGTACCGGTGCCGTGGGACGCGCTGTTCGCGGCGGTGGCTGGTGTGGTCGGCATAACCATCCTTCGCTTCGGACTTCGGCCTTCAGTCTGCCGTACAAAGGCGGCTTGTCCCCACTTCGAAGATCTACGCATGTCCGCCCTCCGCGCGTGCTATGGCGCGGAGGACGGACCGTGCGGGGCTGCTCCCCGGGTCAGACGCCGAACGGCGCCGGATAGCCGATCGTGCCCGCCGGGACCGGCCCGGAGGCGTCCAGGACCAGCGCCATCAGGGCCTCGTCCGGCACCTCGAAGGGCGCCGTGATCCCGTACCGCGAGGCCGGTACGAAGCCGAAGCGCGGGTAGTACTCCGGGTGCCCGAGCACCACGACGAGGGATTCGCCACGCTCCGCCGCGGCCCCCAGAAGCGCCCGTACGACGGAACTTCCCGCGCCCGAGCGCTGCACCCGCGGATCGGCGGCCACCGGCGCGAGCGCCAGCGCCGGGGCCCCGCCGATCCGGCACCGGGTGAGCAGGGCGTGCGCCGCGACCGTCCCGTCCGGGCCCTCGGCGACGTACGACAGCCCGGGCAGCCAGGCGGCGTCAGCGCGCAGCGCGTCGACGAGATCCGCCTCCAGCGGGGTGTCGAAGGCCGCCAGGTTGACGGCGCGGACGGCCGCGACGTCGGCCGGGGTCTCGGGCCGGACCCGCCAGGGCCCGCCGTCCCCGGCGGTCACCGGGCGCAGCACGTAGCCGGTGTACCCGTACTCGTGCCCGTGCCGCGCCCGTACGTCGAGCTCCTCGCGGGTGGCGGCCAGCGCGGCCGCCAGGGCGGGGGCGGGGTCCCCGGCGGCGCGGACGGCGGCGGCCCGGGCGCGCAGCGGTCCGTAGTACGCGTCCCAGTCGGAGTCGGGCTGCCGGTACGTGCCGAGCACGCGGTAGCCGGCGGCCTGGGCCAGCGCGAGGTTGCCCGGGCCCGGGCGCAGCGCGTAGTGGCGGTCCCAGAACGCCCGGGCCCCGGCGGACGGCCGCCCGTCGGTCCACTCGCACTCGGTCAGCACCAGGGTGCCGCCGGGCGCGAGCAGCCGCTTCCACGTCCGCAGGGCGGTGTCGAGGCCCAGGCAGTAGGCGGAGCTCTCCGCCCAGACCAGGTCGAAGGAGCCGTCCGGGAAGGGCAGCCGGCCCATGTCGGCGACGACAGGTCGGATCCGATCGGAGAGTCCCCGGCCGGCGGCCTCGGCCCGCAGCTCGTCGAGGAACGGCTCGTGCAGGTCGACGGCGGTCACCTCGGCCCCGGCCTCGGCGGCCAGCAGCAGGGCGCTGCGGCCCGGTCCGCAGCCGAGGTCGAGCACGCGCGGCCGGCGGGGGAGCGGGCCGCACAGGGAGAGCAGGTGACGGGTGGTCGCGTCGGAGCCCGGACCCTGCCGGGGCAGGCCGTGGTGCAGCGCGAAGAACGCCTCGTGGAAGGCGGGGGAGTCGTACGCGTCGTCGGTGGGGTGAGTGGGGAGATCGTGGTCGGTCAACGTGAACCCTTGGGAACAGGGGCTCCGGCCGACGGGCCGATCAGCGCGGAAGGCCGGTGATCAGGCCTGGCCGGACGCCCGGAGTGTGGGGATGACTCGGTCGTCCTCGCCGCGGGCAGCGGCGATCGTCGCGACGGTCATCGACCCACCTCCTCGTTCGTCGTTCCTCGTGCACCGGATCACGCGCACGGCCCGGCCGCACGCGTACTACGTAACACCCTAGCATCGGGCCCGACGCGGGAACGTTTGTCGAACGTGTCTACGATCGCCCATGATGATCGCGACCTGAGCGCCACCGGGCCGCGGAGCCCGGGATCATCGGCTTATCGGGCCGTAAACGGGTGGTGAACCCCCGCTTCCTTTCATCCGATAGCCTCTGCCGACGTGCCGCCCGCCCCCACGGGGCGCCCGTATCAAGGAGTGAGTCCGTCTGCCGACCGTCATCCTCGCCGGCCCGCCGGTTCCCGGATCACCGCTGGAAGGCGACCTGCGCTCCCTCGGCTTCGAGGTCCGGCCCGTGCCCGAGCCCACCGACACCGCCGCCGCCCTGGCCGCCGTCCCCGCCGACCAGCGGGTGGCCGTGGTCGACACCGGCTTCGTCGGCCATGTGCACGCCCTGCGCCTGGCCCTGACCGACCCCCGGTTCGACGCCTGCGCCGTCCCCGGCGCCCTGTCGGTGCGGCCCGCCGCCCGCGGAGCCCTGGACAAGGCCGCCCGGACCGCACCCGGCACCGCCGCCGACGGCCCCTACGCCGACCGGCTCGCCGCCGGCCTGGAAGCGGCCGGGACCACCGTCCAGCACCCCGAGCTGGGCACCCTCGTCGCCACCGTGCCCGCCACGGCGGACGAGCGCCGCCGGGCCACCGAGGCGGTCGCCGCCGTGGACGAGGAGGCCGTGCGCCTGCGCACCGCCGTGAAGTCCCGCGACGGCTTCTTCACCACCTTCTTCATCAGCCCCTACTCGCGCTACATCGCCCGCTGGTGCGCCCGCCGCGGTCTGACCCCGAACCAGGTCACCACCGCCTCGCTGCTCACCGCGCTGGCCGCAGCCGGCTGCGCCGCCACCGGCGAGCGCTGGGGCTACGTCGTGGCCGGCGTCCTGCTGCTCGTCTCCTTCGTGCTGGACTGCACCGACGGGCAGCTCGCGCGCTACTCCCTGCAGTACTCCACGATGGGCGCCTGGCTGGACGCCACCTTCGACCGGGCCAAGGAGTACTCCTTCTACGCGGGCCTGGCCCTCGGGGCCGCCCGCACGGGCGACGACGTCTGGGCCCTCGCGCTGGGCTCGATGATCCTCATGACCTGCCGGCACGTGGTGGACTTCTCCTTCAACGAGGCCAACCACGACGCCACCGCCAACACCAGCCCGACCGCGGCCCTCTCCGACCGCCTCGACAGCGTGGGCTGGACCGTCTGGGTCCGCCGGATGATCATCCTCCCGATCGGTGAGCGCTGGGCGATGATCGCGGTCCTGACCGCCCTCACCACCCCGCGCGTCGTCTTCTACGCCCTGCTGGCCGGCTGCGCCTTCGGCGCCCTCTACACCACCGCCGGCCGGGTGCTGCGCTCGGTGACCCGCAAGGCCAGGCGGACCGACCGGGCGGCGCAGGCCCTGTACGACCTCACCGACTCCGGCCCGCTCGCCGAGCTGCCGCGCCGCCTGCTCCCGCGGGAGCGGGCGTCCGCGGCCGCCGTCTGGGTGGCCGCCGCCGGCGCCGCCGCCCTGGTCGGCCTCGCCCTGGCCCGACCCTTCGGCGACCCCGCCCTGATCGGCGCCGCCCTGCTGTACGCGGTCACCTCCGGCGAGGCCGTGGCGCGCCCCCTCAAGGGCGCCCTGGACTGGCTGATCCCGCCGCTGCTGCGCGCCGCCGAGTACGCCACCGTGCTGGTGCTGGCCGTCAAGGCGGACGTGCCCGGGGCCCTGCCCGCGGCGTTCGGCCTGGTCGCAGCGGTCGCCTACCATCACTACGACACGGTGTACCGCATCCGCGGTGGCACCGGCGCGCCCCCGCACTGGCTGGTGCGGACGATCGGCGGGCACGAGGGCCGGGTCCTGGCGATCACGGTCCTGGCGGCCGTCCTCGCGCGCCAGGACTTCCCCGTCGCGCTCACGGCCCTGGCCGGGTTCGTGGCGGTCGTGGTGCTCGTGGAGAGCATCCGCTTCTGGGTCTCCTCCGGAGCACCCGCCGTACACGACGAAGGAGAACCCGCATGATCGGCCTGGTCCTCGCTGCCGGTGCCGGACGCCGCCTGCGTCCCTACACCGACACCCTGCCGAAGGCCCTGGTGCCCGTCGGCCCCGAGGGTGACGAGGAGAGCCTGACGGTTCTCGACCTGACCCTGGGCAACTTCGCGGAGGTCGGCCTCACCGAGGCCGCCATCGTCGTCGGCTACCGCAAGGAGGCCGTCTACGCGCGCAAGGAGGCCCTGGAGGCGAAGTACGGCCTGAAGCTCACGCTGATCGACAACGACAAGGCCGAGGAGTGGAACAACGCCTACTCCCTGTGGTGCGCGCGTGAGGTCCTGCGGCGCGGCGTGATCCTCGCCAACGGCGACACCGTCCACCCGGTCTCCGTCGAGCGGACCCTGCTCGCCGCCCGCGGCAACGGCCAGAAGATCATCCTCGCCCTCGACACGGTCAAGCAGCTGGCCGACGAGGAGATGAAGGTGGTCACCGCCGACGGCAAGGGCGTCCAGAGGATCACCAAGCTGATGGACCCGGCCGACGCCACCGGCGAGTACATCGGCGTCACGCTGATCGAGCCGGAGGCCGCCGAGGAGCTGGCGGACGCGCTGAAGGCCACCTTCGAGCGCGACCCCGACCTGTACTACGAGGACGGCTACCAGGAGCTGGTGCACCGCGGCTTCACCGTCGACGTGGCCCCCATCGGCGACGTCCAGTGGGTCGAGATCGACAACCACGACGACCTCGCCAAGGGCCGGACGATCGCATGCCAGTACTGACGAGGCTCATCCCCTCTCCCGTCGTCGTCGACATCACCCGCGGCGCCATGGACGACCTGGCCGGCCTCCTGGCCGACCAGCGGATCTCGGCGTCCGGGAAGCTGGCGATCGCGATCAGCGGCGGCTCCGGCCAGACGCTGCGCGCGAAGCTGGAGCCCGTACTGCCGCTCGCCGACTGGTACCCGGTCGTCGACGGCACCATCGACTCCGCCGTCAAGCTCGCCGACGACATAAAGGGACGGCGCTACGACGCCGTGGTGGGCCTGGGCGGCGGCAAGATCATCGACGTGGCGAAGTACGCCGCGGCGCGGGTCGGGCTGCCCATGGTGGCGGTCGCCACCAACCTCGCCCACGACGGCATCTGCTCGCCGGTGGCGACCCTCGACAACGACAACGGCCGCGGCTCCTACGGCGTCCCCACGCCCATCGCCATGGTCATCGACCTCGACGTCATCCGTGACGCGCCCGTGCGGTTCGTCCGCTCCGGCATCGGCGACGCGCTCTCCAACATCTCGGCCATCGCCGACTGGGAGCTCTCGCACGAGGTCACCGGCGAGGCCGTCGACGGCCTCGCCGCCGCCATGGCCCGCACCGCCGGGGAGTCCGTCCTGCGCCACCCCGGGGGCTGCGGCGACGACGAGTTCCTCACCGTGCTGGCCGAGGCCCTGGTGCTCACCGGCATCGCCATGTCCATCAGCGGCGACACCCGCCCGGCCTCCGGCGCCTGCCACGAGATCAGCCACGCCTTCGACCTGCTCCACCCCGGCCGCTCCGCGCTCCACGGCGAGCAGGTCGGCCTCGGCGCCGCCTTCGCCATGCACCTGCGCGGCGCCAAGGAGCAGGCCGGGCTCTTCGCCGACGTCCTGCGCCGGCACGGCCTGCCCGTGCGGCCCGAGGAGATCGGGTTCAGCGCGGAGGAGTTCGTGGCGGCCGTCGAGTACGCCCCCCAGACCCGCCCGGGACGCTTCACGATCCTGGAGCACCTCAACCTGTCCGCAGCCGAGATCAGGGACGCCTACGCCGACTATGCCCAGACCATCCGTAGCTGAACTCCGGCCCGTCGTGCACCCGGCGGGCGTCAAGGACCGGCGCAGCGGCGAGCACTGGGGCGGACGCCTCTACATGCGCGAGATCTCCCTGCGCATCACCCGCCTGCTGGTCACCACCAAGGTCACCCCGAACCAGCTCACCTACGTGATGACGCTGTGCGGTGTGCTGGCCGCCCCGGCCCTGCTGGTGCCGGGCATCTGGGGCGCCGTCCTCGGGGTGGTCGCCGTCCAGCTCTACCTGCTGCTGGACTGCGTCGACGGCGAGGTCGCCCGCTGGAAGCAGCAGTTCTCGCTGTCCGGGGTCTACCTGGACCGGGTCGGCGCCTACCTGTGCGACGCGGCCGTCCTGGTCGGCTTCGGCCTGCGCGCCTGCGACCTGTGGGGCGGCGGCCGGATCGACTGGCTGTGGGCCTTCCTCGGCACCCTCGCGGCCCTCGGCGCGATCCTGATCAAGGCCGAGACCGACCTCGTCGGTGTCGCCCGCCACCAGGGCGGGCTGCCCCCGGTCAAGGAGGCCGCCGCCGAGCCGCGCTCCTCCGGCATGGCCCTGGCCCGCCGGGCCGCCGCCGCGCTGAAGTTCCACCGGCTGATCCTGGGTATCGAGGCCTCCCTGCTGATCCTCGTGCTGGCCGTGATCGACCAGGTCCGCGG
Source organism: Streptomyces sp. WAC06614 (assembly GCF_003949795.1). GTDB lineage: Bacteria > Actinomycetota > Actinomycetes > Streptomycetales > Streptomycetaceae > Streptomyces. The sequence goes on along the minus strand of NZ_RPRY01000067.1, from coordinate 17,498 downwards.
CGACCTGTACTTCACCCGGCTGGGCGTCGCCGTCCTCGCGGCCATCGCCCTGCTCCAGACCGTGCTGCACCTGGTCTCCGTCCTCGCGTCGAGCAGGCTGCGATGACCGCCCCGCTGCGCGTCGGCGCCGTGATCATCACCATGGGCAACCGGCCCGACGAGCTCAAGGCCCTCCTCGACTCGGTCGCCCGCCAGGAGGGCGACCCCGTCGAGGTGGTCGTCGTCGGCCAGGGCGTCGAGCTCACCGGGCTGCCCGCCGGGGTGCGCACCGTCGCCCTGCCCGAGAACCTCGGCATCCCCGGCGGCCGCAACGTCGGCATCGAGGCCTTCGGCCCGGGCGGCCGGGACGTCGACGTGCTGCTCTTCCTCGACGACGACGGCCTGCTGGAGCGCACCGACACCGCCGAGCTGTGCCGGCAGGCCTTCACCGAGGACCCGCGCCTGGGCATCATCAGCTTCCGGATCGCCGACCCGGACACCGGCGTCACCCAGCGCCGGCACGTGCCGCGGCTGCGCGCCTCGGACCCCCTGCGCTCCTCCCGCGTGACCACCTTCCTCGGCGGCGCCAACGCCGTACGGACCGAGGTGTTCGCGCAGGTCGGGGCGCTGCCGGCGGAGTTCTTCTACGCCCACGAGGAGACCGACCTGGCCTGGCGGGCCCTGGACGCCGGCTGGCTGATCGACTACCGGGCGGACATGGTCCTGCTGCATCCGACCACGGCCCCCTCCCGGCACGCGGTCTACCACCGTATGGTGGCTCGCAACCGGGTCTGGCTGGCCCGCCGGAACCTGCCGGCCCCGCTGGTCCCGGTCTACCTGGGCGTATGGCTGCTGCTGACCCTGCTGCGCAAACCCTCGGCGCCCGCGCTGAAGGCCTGGTTCGGCGGGTTCAAGGAGGGCTGGGCGACCCCCTGCGGTCCCCGGCGCCCCATGAGGTGGCGGACCGTGTGGCGGCTGACCCGGCTGGGCCGGCCGCCGGTGATCTGACAAGCTCGCGTCTGGGACCATGGGCGTCGGTCGTCCGGCACCCGGTCCTCCGGCGCCCGAGCACCGGGGCCCTTCCGCCCCTCCTGCCGCATCTTGAAGACGAAAGTTTCTCTTGTGAGTGACACAACCCACGACGGCGCCCTCGCCACGAGCACGCCGCCGTCCGCCGACGAGGGCCTGAGCCCCGCGGAGCTCGCCAAGAAGTACGGCCTGTCGGTGAGCGGTGCCCGGCCGAGCCTTCCCGAGTACGTGCGGCAGCTCTGGGGCCGGCGCCACTTCATCCTGGCGTTCTCCCGGGCCAAGCTGGTGGCCCAGTACAGCGAGGCCAAGCTCGGCCAGATCTGGCAGGTGGCGACCCCGCTGCTCAACGCGGTGGTCTACTGGCTGATCTTCGGCCTGATCCTCGGCGCGGGCCGCGAGATGCCCAAGGGCGTCTACGTGCCGTTCCTGATGATGGGCATCTTCGTCTTCACCTTCACCCAGAGCTCGCTGATGGCGGGCGTCCGGGCGATCTCCAGCAACCTCGGCCTGGTGCGCGCGCTGCACTTCCCCCGGGCCTCGCTGCCGGTGTCCTTCTCGCTCCAGCAGCTCCAGCAGCTGCTGTACTCGATGGTCGTCGTCTTCGTCATCGCGATCGCCTTCGGCAACTACCCCCAGCTGTCGTGGCTGCTGGTGATCCCGACCCTGGCCCTGCAGTTCGTGTTCAACACGGGCCTGGCGATGATCTTCGCGCGGCTCGGGTCCAAGACCCCGGACCTGGCGCAGCTGATGCCGTTCGTGATGCGCACCTGGATGTACGCCTCCGGCGTCATGTTCCCGATCGCGGCCTACCTCAAGGACCAGCCGGCCTGGATCAGCGACGTGCTGCTGTGGAACCCGATCGCGATCTACATGGACCTGGTGCGCTTCGCGCTCATCGACGACTACGCGGCCTCCAACCTGCCCCCGCACGTGTGGGCCTTCGCCGTGGGCTGGGCCGTGCTGACCGGCCTCGGCGGTTTCGTGTACTTCTGGAAGGCTGAGGAGCGTTACGGCCGTGGCTGACAACACCCAGGGGCGGATCCCCACCGTCATCGCGGACGACGTCCACATCGTCTACCGCGTCAACGCCGGTGGCGGCGGCAAGGGCAGCGCCACCGCCGCGCTGAGCAAGATAATCCGCCGCAAGGGCGACGGGCCCGGCGTCCGCCGGGTGCACGCCGTGCGCGGGGTCTCCTTCACCGCCTACCGGGGCGAGGCCATCGGGCTGATCGGCTCCAACGGCTCGGGCAAGTCCACCCTGCTGCGCGCCATCGCGGGCCTGCTGCCCTGCGAGTCCGGCAAGGTGTACACCGACGGCCAGCCCTCCCTGCTGGGCGTCAACGCCGCCCTGATGAACGATCTGACCGGCGAGCGCAACGTGATGCTCGGCGGGCTCGCGATGGGCATGACCCGCGAGCAGATCAAGGAGCGCTACCAGGACATCGTCGACTTCTCGGGCATCAACGAGAAGGGCGACTTCATCTCCCTGCCGATGCGCACCTACTCCTCCGGCATGGCCGCCCGTCTGCGGTTCTCGATCGCGGCCGCCAAGGACCACGACGTGCTGATGATCGACGAGGCCCTGGCCACCGGTGACCGCAAGTTCCAGATCCGCTCCGAGGAGCGCATCCGCGAACTGCGCAAGAAGGCCGGTACGGTCTTCCTGGTCAGCCACAGCAACAGCTCGATCCGCGACACCTGCGACCGGGTGCTGTGGCTGGAGAAGGGCGAACTGCTGATGGACGGACCGACCGAGGAGGTCGTGTCCGCCTACGAGAAGGAGACCGGCGGCCACTGACACCGGCCCGGCCCCGGCCGACCCGGCCCCCACCGCACGCCTGCGGCGGGGGCCTCGTCGTGCGGCGCGGGGGCCGTTCGTCGTCCGGCGCGCGACATCCCGTCACGGGGTGTACACCCGGGCGGGGCCGTCGGCGTTGTACAACGTAAGCTGGACCGGTCCTCAATCGAGCCATCTGCGGACGAAAACTCCGGCGGCGTGTCCGAAATGGGATGTATTGGGTCGGCAGTGTAGAACGGGAGATGTGACGGCAATGGCTACGGGAAACCTCCGGCCCCCAGGCGGACCGGCCGTCCCCGCCCCGGGCGGCGGGCGGTGAGCCCCGGGTCCGGCACCCGGCCCGACGCCCCCGCGCGCGCCACCCTCGACAAGGCCACCGCCGAGAACTTCCCCGTCGCCCCGGCCTTCCTGCCCCGCGCCTGGCGCGACGACCTCATGGCCGTCTACGGGTACGCCCGCCTGGTCGACGACATCGGTGACGGCGACCTCGCCCCCGGCGGCCACGACGCCGCCCTCCTCGGCGTGCCCCCGGAGGCGGCCGGGGACCGGCTCGCGCTGCTCGACGCCTTCGAGGCCGACCTCGGACGCGTCTTCGACGGCACCCCACGCCACCCCCTGCTCCAGGCCCTGCGGCCCGTCGTCCGCCGGCACGCGCTGACCCCCGGGCCCTTCCTCGGACTGATCGCGGCCAACCGCCAGGACCAGCAGGTCAGCCGCTACGAGACCTACGAGGACCTGCTCGCCTACTGCGAGCTGTCCGCCAACCCCGTCGGCCGCCTCGTGCTGTCCATCACCGGCACCAGCACCCCCGAGCGGGTCCGCCGCTCCGACATGATCTGCACCGCCCTGCAGATCGTCGAACACCTCCAGGACGTCACCGAGGACCTCGCCCGCGACCGCGTCTACCTCCCCGCCGAGGACATGCGCCGCTTCCATGTCACCGAGGCCGACCTCAAGGCCCCGTCCGCCGGCGCGTCCGTCCGCGCGCTGATCGCCTTCGAGGCCGCGCGCGCCCGCACCCTGCTCGACGAGGGCACCCCCCTCGTCACCAGCGTGCACGGCAGGCTCCGCCTGCTCCTCGCCGGATTCGTGGGAGGAGGGCGCGCCGCCCTGGCCGCCGTCGCGGCCGCCGGTTTCGACGTCGCCCCCGGACCGCCCAAGCCCACCAGGACCGGCCTGCTCCGCGAGGCGGCCGCCGTTCTGCGCCCAACGCCGAGAAAGGGGTGAGCCCGACCGTGGAGGGCCTTCACCACGCGTCCGCACCGGTACTCGCCGCCTACAGCTACTGCGAGGCCGTCACCGGCGCACAGGCGCGCAACTTCGCCTACGGCATCCGGCTGCTGCCCACCGACAAGCGCCAGGCCATGTCGGCGCTGTATGCCTTCTCCCGGCGGGTCGACGACATCGGCGACGGCACCCTCGCCCCCGAGGCCAAGCTCGCCCGGCTGGAGGAGACCCGGGCGCTGCTCGGCCGGATCCGCGCGGGCGAGGTCGAGGAGGACGACACCGACCCCGTCGCCGTCGCCCTCACCCATGCCGCCCGCCGCTTCCCCATCCCCCTCGAAGGGCTCGACGAGCTGATCGACGGGGTCCTGATGGACGTCCGCGGCGCCACCTACGAGACCTGGGACGACCTGAAGGTCTACTGCCGCTGCGTGGCCGGCGCCATCGGCCGGCTCTCCCTCGGCGTGTTCGGCACCGTACGCACGTCGGGCCTCGACGCCCACGACGCCGCCCGGGCCCCCGAGTACGCCGACACCCTCGGCCTTGCCCTGCAGCTCACCAACATCCTGCGCGACGTCCGCGAGGACGCCGCCAACGGCCGCACCTACCTGCCCGCCGAGGACCTCGCCAAGTTCGGCTGCTCCGACGGCTTCCACAGCGACCGCGCCCCCGCCGGCGCCGACTTCGCCGGCCTCGTCCACCACGAGGTCCGGCGCGCCCGGGCGCTGTTCGTCGAGGGCTACCGGCTGCTGCCGATGCTCGACCGGCGCAGCGGCGCGTGCGTGGCCGCCATGGCGGGCATCTACCGCCGCCTGCTCGACCGGATCGAGCGCGAGCCGGAGGCCGTCCTGCGCGGCCGGGTGTCCCTGCCGGTACGGGAGAAGGCCTACGTCGCCGTCCGCGGCCTGTCCGGCCTGGACGCCCGGACCGTCTCGCGGACCACGAGGAGGCGGAGCCTGTGAGCGTGCGGCGGGCGCCGGCCGGCGCCGAGGCAACCCGAACCCTGCGACCTGCGTCTTCGCCCGCGGGCCGGACGGCCGGCGCGAGCGCGCCGGCACGCCGTACCGACCCGGCGGCCGGCCCGGCCGTGGCCACCGGCACCGCAGCGGGGGAGGACGCATGAGCACGCAGCAGACCGCCGTCGTCGTCGGCGGGGGGCTCGCGGGCGTGACCGCCGCCCTCGAACTCGCCGACGCCGGGCTGCGGGTCACCCTCCTCGAAGGACGCCCGAGGCTGGGCGGGCTCGCGTTCTCCTTCAAGCGCGGCGACCTCACCGTCGACAACGGCCAGCACGTCTACCTGCGCTGCTGCACCGCCTACCGGTGGTTCCTCGACCGGATCGACGGTGCCGCCCTCGCCCCGCTCCAGGACCGGCTCGACGTGCCCGTCCTCGACGTCGCCCACCCCCGCGGACCGCGCCTGGGCCGGCTGCGCCGCACCGCGCTGCCCGTACCGCTGCACCTGGCCGGCTCCCTGGCCCGCTACCCGCACCTGTCCCTGGCCGAACGGGCCTCCGTCGGACGCGCCGCGCTCGCCCTGCGCAAGCTCGACCCGGCCGACCCGGCGCTGGACGGGCTCGACTTCGCGACCTGGCTGGCCCGCTACGGCCAGTCCGACCGCACCGTCGAGGCCCTGTGGGACCTCGTCGGCATCGCCACCCTCAACGCCACCGCCGCACACTCCTCCCTCGGCCTGGCCGCCATGGTCTTCCGTACCGGCCTGCTCTCCGAGGCCGGCGCCGCCGACATCGGCTGGGCCCGGGTCCCGCTCGGCGACCTGCACGACACCCTCGCCCGCAAGGCCCTGGACGCCGCCGGCGTCGACGTCCGGCTGCGCACCCGCGTCACCGCCCTCTCCCGCAACGCCGGGTCCGGCTGGCGCGTCGACACCGAGGACGAGCCACTGACCGCCGGCACCGTCGTGCTCGCCGTACCGCAGCGCGAGGCCCACGGGCTGCTGCCGTACGGCGCCCTCACCGACCCCGACCGGCTGCTCGACATCGCCACCGCGCCCATCCTCAACGTCCACGTGGTCTACGACCGCAAGGTGCTCCGGCAGCCCTTCTTCGCGGCGCTCGGCACCCCCGTGCAGTGGGTGTTCGACCGCACCGACGCCTCCGGGCTCGGCGACGGGGGCCAGTACCTGGCCCTGTCCCAGTCCGCCGCGCAGGACGACATCGACGAGCCGGTCTCCGTCCTGCGCAGCAAGTACCTGCCGGAGCTGGAGCGGCTGCTGCCCGCCGCGCGCGGGGCCAAGGTGCGCGACTTCTTCGTCACCCGGGAGCGGACGGCCACGTTCGCCCCCGCCCCCGGCGTCGGCCGGCTCCGCCCGGGGCCCCGTACCGACGCGCCCGGGCTCTACCTCGCCGGTGCGTGGACCGCCACCGGCTGGCCCGCGACCATGGAGAGCGCCGTCCGTAGCGGCGTCGGCGCGGCACACGCCGCCCTCGCCGCGCTCGGCCGCCACCGCGAGAACCCGCTTCAGGAGGCGGCATGACCATCACCAGCACCACCACAGCACGCACAGGAACCAGAGGAGAGCCAGTGAACCCGGGGAACCCGGCTGCCGAGGACGCGGCGCGCACGGCAGGCGCCGGCACGGCGGACACGCTCGCGCTCCTGGAGCGCGGCCGTACGCTGTCGACCCCCGTGCTCCGGGCGGCCGTCGACCGGCTCGCACCGCCCATGGACACCGTCGCCGCCTACCACTTCGGCTGGATCGACGCCCAGGGCAACCCCGCCGACGGCGACGGCGGCAAGGCCGTCCGCCCGGCGCTCGCACTGCTCTCCGCCGAGGCCGCCGGCGCCCCCGCCGAGGTCGGCATCCCCGGCGCGGTCGCGGTGGAACTCGTGCACAACTTCTCGCTGCTGCACGACGACCTGATGGACGGCGACGAGCAGCGCCGCCACCGCGACACCGTGTGGAAGGTGCACGGCCCGGCCCAGGCCATCCTGGTCGGCGACGCGCTGTTCGCGCTGGCCAACGAGATCCTCCTGGAGCTCGGCACCGTCGAGGCCGGCCGCGCCACCCGCCGCCTGACCACCGCCAGCCGCAAGCTCATCGACGGGCAGGCCCAGGACATCTCCTACGAGCACCGCGAGCGCGTCAGCGTCGAGGAGTGCCTGGAGATGGAGGGCAACAAGACCGGCGCACTGCTGGCCTGCGCCGTCTCCATCGGCGCCGTCCTCGGCGGCGCGGACGACCGCACCGCCGACAAGCTGGAGGAGTACGGCTACCACCTGGGCCTCGCCTTCCAGGCCGTCGACGACCTGCTCGGCATCTGGGGCGACCCGGAGTCCACCGGCAAGCAGACCTGGAGCGACCTGCGCCAGCGCAAGAAGTCCCTGCCCGTGGTCGCCGCCCTCGCGGCCGGCGGCGCGGCCTCCGAGGAGCTCGCCGAGCTCCTCGCCGCCGACGCCAAGAGCAGCGACTTCGAGAACTTCTCGGAGGCCGAGTTCGCCCACCGCGCCGCCCTCATCGAGAAGGCCGGCGGCCGCCGGTGGACCGAGGACGAGGCGCGCCGCCAGCACGCCGTCGCCGTGAAGGCGCTGGACGAGGTGGAGATGCCCCAGCGGGTGCGCGAGGCGCTGGTCGCCCTCGCCGACTTCGTCGTAGTCCGCAAGAAGTGACCGCCGCCGCCCGCACGCGCCGGTGGATATGACGCGCGAGTCGCCGACCGGAGGCGCCGCACGCTGACGCGCGCGGCGGCCCGGCCGACGGCAGACCCCAGCACAGCAGAGGTATGAGGTATCGACTGCACAAAGGGGAAGCCATGACAGCGACGACCGACGACGGCGGAACCTGCGGCGCCGACGCGGTGAGCGGGCCGGACGCGGCGGCCAGGGGCCCGGTGGCGCGCGCCGCCGCCGAGGCCGCCGCGCGGGCGCGGGACCACCTGCTGGGCCGGCAGGACGCCGAGGGCTGGTGGAAGGGCGTCCTGGAGACCAACGTCACCATGGACGCCGAGGACCTCCTGCTGCGGCAGTTCCTCGGCATCCGCGACGAGGCCACCACCCACGCCGCCGCCCTGTTCATCCGCGGCGAGCAGCGCGAGGACGGCACCTGGGCCACCTTCCACGGCGGCCCGCCCGACCTCTCCGCCACCGTCGAGGCCTACGTCGCCTTGCGCCTGGCCGGGGACGCGCCCGACGCCCCGCACATGGCCCGGGCCTCCGCCTGGATCCGCGCCCACGGCGGGCTCGCCGCCGCCCGCGTGTTCACCCGGATCTGGCTGGCCCTGTTCGGCTGGTGGAGCTGGGACCGGCTGCCCGAACTCCCGCCGGAGCTGCTCTTCCTGCCGTCCTGGGTGCCGCTGAACATCTACGACTTCGGCTGCTGGGCCCGGCAGACCATCGTGCCGCTGACCGTGGTCTCCGCCCACCGCCCGGTGCGGCCCGCCCCCTTCGCCCTGGACGAGCTGCACACCGACGCGCGTGACCCCTACCCCACCAAGCCCCTCGCCCCGGCGCTCAGTTGGGAGGGGGCCTTCCAGCGGATGGACAAGGGCCTGCACCTGTACCGCAGGTTCGCCCCGCGCGGGCTGCGCCGGGCCGCCATGAACAGCGCCGCCCGCTGGATCGTCGAACGCCAGGAGAACGACGGCTGCTGGGGCGGCATCCAGCCGCCCGCCGTCTACTCGGTCATCGCCCTGCACCTGCTCGGCTACGACCTCGAACACCCCGTGATGCGGGCCGGACTGGAGTCGCTGGACCGGTTCGCCGTGTGGCGCGCGGACGGCGCCCGGATGATCGAGGCCTGCCAGTCCCCGGTCTGGGACACCTGCCTGGCCGTGATCGCGCTCGCCGACGCGGGCGTCCCCGCCGACCATCCCGCGCTGGTGCGGGCCGCGGACTGGATGCTCGGCGAGGAGGTCGTCCGGCGCGGCGACTGGGCGGTGCGCCGGCCCCGACTCGCCCCCGGCGGCTGGGCGTTCGAGTTCCACAACGACAACTACCCCGACATCGACGACACCGCAGAGGTGGTGCTCGCGCTGCGCCGGGTCCGCCACCCCGATCCGGTCCGGGTGGACGCGGCCGTGGCGCGCGGGGTGTCGTGGAGCCTGGGCATGCAGTCCCGCAACGGGGCGTGGGGCGCCTTCGACGCCGACAACACCAGCCCGTTGCCCAACCTGCTGCCGTTCTGCGACTTCGGGGAGGTCATCGACCCGCCGTCGGCCGATGTCACCGCGCACATGGTGGAGATGCTCGCCGGGGAGGGCCGGGCCGGTGACCCCCGGACCCTGCGCGGCATCGCCTGGCTGCTCGCCGAACAGGAGGCGGACGGTTCCTGGTTCGGCCGCTGGGGCACCAACTACATCTACGGGACCGGGTCGGTGGTCCCCGCGCTGACCGCGGCCGGGCTCTCCGCCGCGCATCCGGCGGTGCGGCGGGCCGTGGCCTGGCTGGAGTCCGTACAGAACCCGGACGGGGGCTGGGGCGAGGACCAGCGCTCGTACCGGGACCGGGCCTGGGCCGGCAAGGGCGAGTCCACCGCCTCGCAGACCGCCTGGGCGCTGCTGGCCCTGCTGGCGGCGGGGGAGCGGGAGAGCGAGGTCGTCGAGCGGGGCATCGGCTTCCTGGCCGGCACCCAGCTGCCCGACGGCTCCTGGGAGGAGCCGCACTTCACCGGCACCGGCTTCCCCTGGGACTTCTCCATCAACTACCACCTGTACCGGCAGGTGTTCCCGCTCACCGCCCTCGGCCGCTACGTCCACGGCGAGCCCCGGCTCGGCCCCCGGCCGGCCCCCGGCCCGGCCACGGCGACCGTGCCCCCCGCGGCCTCGGGGGGCAGGTCCTGATGGGCGCCGCCGAAGGCGGGCCGTCAGGCGGGTCGTCCGCGCTGCTGGTGGCCTGTGCGCTCGGCATCGAACGGCTCGCCCTGGGCGGCGGCCGCGATCGGGCCCGGGACAAGGGCCGGGACGGCGGCAGGGACCGGGACGTGGAGCGGACCGGGGCGCCCGGCCCCGTCCGGGTCCTGCGGACCGGGATGGGCCCGCGCGCGGCGGACCGTGCCGTGGCCGCGGCCCTGGCCGACCCGCGGCTGGGCGGGGCCGCGGTGGTGGCCACCGGGTTCTGCGCCGGGCTGGTCCCCGGCATGCACCCGGGCGACCTGGTCGTCGCCGAGCGGACCCGCGACCCCCGCGGCACCGTGACCTGCTCCGCCGCGGGCCCGCTCGCCGCGGCCCTGGCCCGGGCCCTGCCCGGGCGGACCGTCCACACCGGTCTGCTGACCGGCGCCGACCACGTGGTGCGCGGCCCCGAGCGGGCCGCCCTGCGGGCCACCGGGGCCATCGCCGTCGACATGGAGTCGGCGGCCACCCTCTGGACCGCCGCCCGGATCCCGATGGCCACGGCCGGACGCCGCCCGGTTGCCGCCGTCCGGGTGATCGTGGACGCCCCGGAGCACGAGCTCGTCCGTATCGGTACGGTCCGCGGTGGAATATCGGCCTTCCGCGTACTGCGTGCCGTACTGCCGGCTTTTCATGACTGGCACCGTTCTTTGCCGCTCCCCCGGAGGTGAGCCAGATGGCCATGCCGCTGCGACAGTCCATCAGGGTCGGGACCTATCTGTTCGAACAGAAGCTCCGCAAGCGCGACAAGTTCCCGCTCATCGTCGAGCTGGAACCGCTCTACGCCTGCAACCTGAAGTGCGAGGGGTGCGGGAAGATCCAGCACCCCGCCGGGGTCCTCAAGCAGCGCATGCCCGTCGCGCAGGCGGTGGGGGCGGTCCTGGAGTCGGGTGCGCCGATGGTGTCCATCGCCGGCGGCGAACCGCTGATGCACCCGCAGATCCACGAGATCGTGCGGCAGTTGGTGGCCCGGCGCAAGTACGTCTTCCTGTGCACCAACGCCCTGCTGCTGCGCAAGAAGATCGCCGACTTCACCCCTTCGCCCTACTTCGCGTTCGCCGTGCACATCGACGGGCTGCGCGAGCGGCACGACGAGTCGGTGGCGAAGGAGGGCGTCTTCGACGAGGCGGTGGCCGCCATCAAGGAGGCCAAGCGGCGCGGCTTCCGGGTGACCACCAACTCCACCTTCTTCAACACCGACACCCCGCAGACCGTCATCGAGGTGCTCAATTACCTCAACGACGACCTCCAGGTCGACGAGATGATGATCTCGCCGGCCTATGCGTACGAAAAGGCCCCCGACCAGGAACACTTCCTCGGCGTCGAACAGACCCGGGATCTCTTCCGCAAGGCGTTCGCCGGCGGCAACCGGCGCCGCTGGCGCCTGAACCACTCGCCGCTCTTCCTCGATTTCCTCGAAGGAAAGGCGGATTTCCCCTGCACCGCCTGGGCCATTCCGAATTACTCGCTCTTCGGCTGGCAGCGCCCCTGCTACCTGATGAGCGACGGCTACGTGCCCACCTACCGGGAACTCGTCGAGGACACGGACTGGAGCACGTACGGCCGCGGCAAGGACCCGCGCTGCGCCAATTGCATGGCGCACTGCGGCTACGAACCCACCGCCGTGCTCGCCACCATGGGCTCGCTCAAGGAATCGCTGCGCGCGGCCCGCGAGACCGTCTCGGGGAACCGGGAGCGGCGGTGACCGGTTTCGACCTGCGCGCCCTGCTGGCCGAGCGGGGCGCGGAGCGCTACGAGCTGCACACCCGGCACCTCAACCACCAACTGCCCCGGATGCTGCACACGCTCGGCTTCGACAAGGTCTACGTGCGGGCCGAGGGCGCCCACTTCTGGGACGCCGAGGGCCACGACTACCTCGACATGCTGGCCGGCTTCGGGGTGATGGGCCTCGGCCGCCACCACCCCGTCGTCCGCCAGGCCCTGCACGACGTCCTCGACGCCCAGCTCGCCGACCTCACCCGGTTCGACTGCCAGCCGCTGCCCGGGCTGCTGGCCGAGCGGCTGCTCGCGCACAGCCCGCACCTGGACCGGGTCTTCTTCGGCAACAGCGGTACCGAGGCGGTGGAGACCGCGCTGAAGTTCGCCCGCTACGCCACCGGCCGCCCCAGGATCCTCTACTGCGACCACGCCTTCCACGGCCTGACCGTCGGCTCCCTGTCGGTCAACGGCGAGGGCGGTTTCCGCGACGGGTTCGCCCCGCTGCTGCCCGACACCCGGGTCCCCCTCGGCGACCTCGCGGCGCTGGAACGGGAGCTCGCCCGCGGCGACGTGGCCGGATTCGTCGTCGAGCCGATCCAGGGCAAGGGCGTGCACGAGGCTCCGCCCGGCTTCCTGCGCGCCGCGCAGGACCTGCTGCACCGGCACAAGGCCCTGCTGATCGCCGACGAGGTGCAGACCGGACTGGGACGGACCGGAACGTTCTACGCGTACCAGTACGAGGAGGGCGTGGAGCCGGACCTGGTCTGCGTGGCCAAGGCCCTCTCGGGCGGGTACGTACCGGTCGGCGCCACCCTCGGCAAGGACTGGATCTTCAAGAAGGTCTACTCGTCCATGGACCGGGTGCTGGTCCACTCGGCGAGCTTCGGGTCCAACGCGCAGGCGATGGCGGCCGGGCTCGCCGTGCTCGCGGTGATGGAGGACGAGGCGCTGGTGGCCCGGGCCCGGACCCTGGGCGACCTGCTGCGCGGCCGGCTGGCCGCGCTGGTGGGGGAGTACGAGCTGCTGCACGCGGTGCGCGGGCGCGGGCTGATGATCGGCATCGAGTTCGGCCGGCCGTCCTCGCTCGGGCTGCGCAGCCGGTGGAGCATGCTCCAGGCTGCCCGAAAGGGGCTGTTCGCCCAGATGGTGGTGGTACCGCTGCTGCAGAAGCACCGGATCCTCACCCAGGTCTCCGGCGACCACCTGGAGGTCATCAAGCTCATCCCGCCGCTGGTGCTCGACGAGGCGGACGTGGACCGGTTCGTCACCGCCTTCCGTGCGGTCATGGACGACGCGCACGGGGGCGGCGGACTGATGTGGGAGTTCGGCCGGACCCTGGTGAAGCAGGCCGTCGTCAACCGCTGACCGGCCGCCGCTGATGGACCACCGCTGCGACCGCGGCTTCTTCCGACCGGCCGTCGCCGCCGACGGCCGGTGGGCGGAGCGTCAGTCGAGCAGGCGGTCCCGCAGGCGGGCGAGGGTCTCGGGGGAGAGCCCGAGGCCCTCGGCCAGGTACGCGTCCACGCCGCCCCAGGTCTCCTCCAGCGCGTCGAAGGCCGCGGTCAGGTACGCGGCGCGGGCGTCGAACAGCGGCGCCAGCAGCTCCATGACCTCGGGCGAGCGGGCCTCGGCCGCGTCGCCGTTGCGGTGCACCCGGTAGCGGCGGTGCGGTGCGTTGGACTCCAGGTAGTCCGCCACGATCGCGTCCCGCTCGACGCCCAGCGCCAGCAGCGTGACCGCGATCGACAGTCCGGCCCGGTCCTTGCCGGCCGCGCAGTGCATCAGGGCGGGCACGCTGTCCTCGGCGAGCGCGTGCAGCACCCGGCTGTGCTCGGTGGTGCGGGTGGTGATGATCTGCCGGTAGGAGTGGGCCATCCGGTCCGCGGCCCGGCCCTCGCCGAGCAGCTCGCGGAGCTGGTCGAGGTTCCCGTCGCGCACCATGCGCCAGAATTCCTTGCCGTCCGCCGGGTCGGACAGCGGAATGTTCACGTTCCGTACGCCGGGAAGTTCCACGTCGGGTCCTTCGAGGGCGTGGTCGGCGGCATTGCGGAAGTCGAAGACGGTGTGCAGCCCGAGCGAGGCGAGGAACTCTGCATCGGTTTCGGTGGCATGCGCCAGATGTCCGCTTCGGAACAGTCGTCCCGAACTGACCCGCCGGCCGTCCGTGGTCGGCAGGCCGCCGACGTCACGGAAGTTGCGCACGCCGGTCAGCTCCGGCTCCACCGACGGGGTTTGAGGTATCTGCTGGGTCACCGGATGTCCTCCGTATCGTCGGTGATGTCCGAATTTGGGACACTTGGCCACAACTTGCCGTCAGGGGACGGGAGATCGCACCCCGCCCCGTGATTCAGATCATACGGTGACGGTGCGTGCCTGATCGCCGCGCCCGAATTCCCCTGCGGGAACGGCTGTTGCTCCACCGGAATAGACGCAGGGTGACGGGAATTCCGTTGATCCCTCACCTCCGGGAATCCACGGGGTAATTCGCAGCTTGTTCCGTGCGGCTTCGCTGGATTACGTTCGCCCCGATCCGGACGGACCGCCCAATCCTGCCGACCGTTCGGGAAACGCAATCGACCATTCATGCGTGCGGCAGGAGCGGGGGAACCAGGTACGCCGCCGATTCGGATCTTCGGGTCCGGACGGCTAGGGGTGAAGCCGCGTCGCGACGCGGCCGGACATCTCCCGTCCGAACCCGACAGCTCACCTCGCAGGCGCCGGAGAGGAATTCGCCATGGCCGCAAAGGGTAAGCACCGCCGCCCCAAGTCCAGCCCGATCTTCCGCGGCTTCGCCGTCGCCGGCACCTCGGGCGCGGCGCTGGCGCTGCCGCTCCTGGGCGCCGCGACCGCCCACGCGGCCCCCGCCCCGGCCGCCGCCCAGGCCGCGGTCGTGGGCGATCACCGACAGGCAGTCGCCGGGCGCCACGGTGTAGAAGGACGGGACCGCGGCCTGGGCGGCGGCTGGGAGCAGCTCTACGCCGACAACCGCGAGGCCGTCGGCGACGACCCCGACCTCATCCACCCGGGCCTGCGGCTGAACCTGGGCGGCGCCGCGGCCGGGGAGTCCACCGCACCGGAGGCCGGGGCCTCCGCGCGGAAGAGCCGGGCGGCGGAGAGCGGAGCCGAGGAGGCGGGCCGGTCCTCCGCGGACCGACCGGGCTCCGCCTCCGCCGCCGGAACCACCTCGCGCAAGGCTTCCCGGCCGGCCGCCCCCGCGTCGGACACGGCCTCGCGCGCGGCCTCGTCCGGCGCCGCCGCGTCGGGCGCCGGCAAGCAGGCGGGCACCGTCTCCGCGGGCGGCTTCGTGGCCCCGGTCCCCGGCGGGATCTCGACCGCGTACCACGCCGCCGGAGCCATGTGGTCCAGCGGTTACCACACCGGCGTCGACTTCATCGCCTCCTCCGGCACCTCCGTCAAGGCGGTCGGCGCGGGCACCGTCGTCACCGCCGGCTGGGGCGGCGCTTACGGCAACGAGGTGGTCATCCGGCACGCCGACGGCCACTACTCCCAGTACGGCCACCTCTCCCAGCTCTCCGTCTCCGTCGGCCAGACCGTCAGCGCCGGCCAGCAGATCGGCCTGTCCGGCTCCACCGGCAACTCCACCGGTCCGCACCTGCACTTCGAGATCCGCACGGGCGCCGGCTACGGCTCCGACGTCGACCCGCTCGCCTACCTCCGCTCCAAGGGCGTGAGCATCTGACCCGTCCGGGAACGGGCGAGGGACGGCGTGAGGCCAGGACCCGAGGGGGGTCCTGGCCTCACGCGCTGTTATTCCGCCCTGATCGGGTGGTATAGATCACGGTCCGTCAACCCCTTCCTACGGTGGCGTAGGTCACGTCACGAGGTGAAGGATGTGATCCCGTGGCAGCGACAACGACGACGACAACGACGATCAGTACTTCGACCCTGACGACCCCCCTCTCCGTGGGCTCCTACGCGGCGATCGGCGACAGTTTCACCGAGGGCGTCGGCGACCCCGGTCCCGGCGACGCCTTCATCGGCTGGGCCGACCGGCTCGCCGTACTGCTGGCCGACCAGCGCGAGGAGCACGACTTCCGGTACGCCAACCTCGCCGTGCGCGGCCGGCTGCTGGACCAGATCGTGGCCGAGCAGGTGCCGCGCGCCAAGGAGCTCGCCCCCGACCTCGTCACCTTCTGCGCCGGCGGCAACGACATCATCCGCCCCGGCAGCGACCCCGACGCCGTGGCCGAGCGGTACGAGGCCGCCGTCGCCGACCTCGTGAACTCCGTCGGCAAGGTCATGATCACCACGGGCTTCGACACCCGCGGCGTCCCGGTCCTCAAGCACCTGCGCGGCAAGGTCGCCACCTATTCGGCGCACGTCCGGGCCATCGCCGACCGCTACGACTGCCCGGTCCTGGACCTGTGGTCCCTGAGGTCCGTCCAGGACCGCCGGGCCTGGGACGACGACCGGCTGCACCTGTCGCCCGAGGGCCACACCCGGGTCGCGCTGCGCGCCGCCCAGGTCCTGGGCCTGGAGGTCCCCACCGACCCCGACCAGCCCTGGCCCCCGCAGCAGCCGCGCGGCTCCGCCGAGGTCACCCGGGACAACATCCAGTGGGCCCGCGAACACCTCGTGCCCTGGATCGGCCGCCGGCTGCGCGGCGAGTCCTCCGGGGACCACGTCGAGGCCAAGCGCCCGGACCTGCTGCCGCTGTAACGGAATCCTGGCGGCCCGGTACGCGTTGGGAACGACGTAGAAACGTACCGGCACCGGTACGGCCGTACCGATCGGCCGTACCGGTCCGCACCACCCCACCTCCCAGGAGGCGCCTTGTCCGGCTCCCGTCCCCTGCGTCCTCGGCTGCGCGAGCTGCGGCCCGAAGCCTTCGGCGCGGACCCGTCCGGCGCCCGCCTGGAGCGGATCCGGCGCTCGCCGAACTTCGCGGACGGCGTCTTCCAGAACCCGGTGGGCGCCCGGACCAGGCCCTCCGGCTCCACCCGCGAGTTCGCCAAGATCTACTTCCACAAGGAGCAGCGCCGGCGGCGCAGCCCCGCCGCCGCGATCCCCGTCCACCCCACCACCCTGGCCGACATCGCCCGGCCTCCGGCCTCCGGCCTGCGGCTGACCTGGATGGGGCACTCCAGCGTGCTCGCGGAGATCGACGGCCGCCGGGTCCTGTTCGACCCGGTCTGGGGTGAGCGGTGCTCCCCCTTCCCCTTCGCCGGCCCCAAGCGCCTGCACCCCGTCCCGGTGCCCCTGGCCGCGCTGGGCCCGGTCGACGTGGTGGTCATCTCGCACGACCACTACGACCACCTGGACCTGCCCACGATCAAGGCCCTGGCCGGTACGGACACGGTCTTCGCGGTCCCGCTGGGCGTGGGCGCCCACCTGGAGCGCTGGGGCGTCCCCGCGGACCGGCTGCGCGAGCTGGACTGGAACGAGTCCACCAAGATCGCGGGCCTGACCCTCACCGCCACCCCGGCCCGCCACTTCTGCGGTCGCGGCCTGCGCAACCAGCAGCACACCCTGTGGGCCTCCTGGGTCGTCGCCGGCGACGCGCACCGCATCTTCCACAGCGGCGACACCGGCTACTTCCCGGGCTTCCGGGACATCGGGGCCGAGCACGGCCCGTTCGACGCGACCATGATCCAGATCGGCGCGTACTCGGAGTACTGGCCCGACATCCACATGACCCCCGAGGAAGGCCTCCAGGCCCACCTCGACCTGCAAGGATCCCAGCCGCACGGCGTCCTGCTCCCGATCCACTGGGGCACCTTCAACCTCGCCCTCCACCCCTGGGCGGAGCCGGGCGAATGGACCCTCGACGCCGCCCGGGACGCTGCCCAGCCGGTGGCCGTCCCCCGCCCGGCTCCGCCCAGGGGTGGAGGGCGAGGTTGAAGGTGCCCCAGTGGATCGGGAGCAGGACGCCGTGCGGCT
>NZ_RPRY01000659.1 GCF_003949795.1 Streptomyces sp. WAC06614 | reverse complement strand
GGTTGCGCTTCTTGCCGGGCACGGTGGCGCGGACCAGTTCGCTGGTCCTCAGCAGCAGCGTGTTGATGTCCTGGCGCAGGGCGCCGACGTCGGCGGCGGCGAGCCGGGCGGGGTCGGCCGTGCGCAGATCCGCCCGGCGGAGGTCGGCGGCGATCAGGTAGGCGCCGCGCAGGGTGGCTCCGCGCAGGTCGGCGTCGGCCAGGCGGGCGCCCATCAGGTCGGCGCCGCGATGGTTGCGCTTCTTGCCGGGCACGGTGGCGCGGACCAGTTCGCTGGTCCTCAGCAGCAGCGTGTTGATGTCCTGGCGCAGGGCGCCGACGTCGGCGGCGGCGAGCCGGGCGGGGTCGGCCGCGACCAGGTCCTCGGTCGTGGCCAGGGCCCGGCGCAGCTCGGCGTGGACCGGGCGGGCGGCGTGCAGGGTGAGGGCCTCGGTGACGTAGAAGAGCAGCTCGTGGAGCTGCCGCTGCACGGGGAAGACCTCGAACATCTGCTGCCGCGTCTCCGGGTGGGCCCGCCAGTCGCGGCCGCCGAAGGTGACCTGGGAGACCTGCTGGCCGGCGCCGAAGCAGTCGAAGACGGTGCAGCCGGGGAAGCCGGAGGCGCGGAGGTCGCTGTGGATGCCGCAGCGGAAGTCCTGGCGGAGGTTGCGGCAGGGGGTGCCGGCGGCCTTGTCGACGGCGAAGTCCGCGGAGCGGGCGAAGGGGAGGGCGACGCAGCACAGGGCGAAGCAGCGGGAGCAGTCGGCCTTCAGCTCGTCGTGCCGCGCCGCAACGGGGCCCTGCGTGTCCCGACCGGTCCCAGCCGTGCCACTCCCGGCCGTGCCACTCCCGGGCCGGCCCGCGGTGCGCCGCTCCCGGCGCTCGGCAGCCGCCTGGGTCCGGTCCGGGGCCCCGGACCGAGCCGCCGTCCGGCGTTCCCCGCGCCCGGCGTCCGCCGGCCCCCGGTCCCGGTCCGGCCGGCCGCTCGCGGCCGGCTTCCGCTGCCCGCGGCCGCTGCCCGGCGGGGTCCGGTCCGTACGGTCCCGGCGGTCCCCGCGCTCGGGGCGGTCCCGGCGGTCCCCGGCCGACGCGGCCCGGTCCGTACGGTCCCGGCGGTCCCCGCGCTCGGGGCGGTCCCCGGCCGACGCGGCCCGGTCCGTACGGTCCCGGCGGTCCCCGGCCGACGCGGGCCGGGCCGTACGGTCCCGGCGGTCCCCGCGCTCGGGGCGGTCCCGGCGGTCGGGGCGGTCCCCGCGGGTGTCGCCTGCCGCTGTGGTCCGGTTCGTGCGCCCCTGGCCGTCCTCGCGCTCGGCGCGGCCGCCGGACGCGGCCTGGGCCCGGCGGTCGCGGGATGCGGCCCGGTCAGGGCGGTCACGGCGGGACTCGGGCGGTGGGGTGGCCTTGCCGGCTGGCGCTTATTCACATCTCCGAGCCCCCGAGACACTG
>NZ_RPRY01000658.1 GCF_003949795.1 Streptomyces sp. WAC06614 | reverse complement strand
GGTCGGGGCCGGCTGCAGCGGGGGAGTGGGGGCGGGCGTCGGCAGCAGGGTCGCCCCCGCCTCCTGGAGCCGCTCGACGGCGGCGGTGCGGACGTCGGGCCTGTACGCGATCCAGAACATGACGAACGTGATCGCGAGGGCCAGGAGGACACCGAGGACGGTGGCCAGCCACCCGGGCAGAAAGCCGCGCTGGACGTACTTGCCCTCGACGGCCAGCGGAACCGCACCGGAGCGCTGGATGCTCAGCGTGTAGGGCCGTTGCTGCTGGGAACCGAACCAGATGATGGCGCGCGGCTTGAGCGTGGCCTTGACGAACGCCGCGCGACCCGGCTCGATCTGGACGTTGCTCGGCTCGACGGCGTACGACAGCTCGTCGCCGTTGTCACTGCCGCTGACGGACGCGGTGACCCTGGTGTTGCCGATGTTGTCGATCGCGAGCCTGGGACGACCGCGGAGGCGTCCCTTGACCGTGGGCGGCACCAGTTCCGCGCGCACCTCGGTGAAGGGCGTGACGGTGAGGTTGCCCTCGGGCACGGTCACCGCTTCGGGGTGTTCGGTCGGCGTGATGCGCACGGCGTACGGGTGGGGGCCGGCGGCCGCGTCGGGAGTGCGCGGCGGGGCGAAGGTCAGCTCCACCGTGCCCGTGGTTCCCGGGTAGAGCCGGAGCGTCGCCGGTTCCACGGTGGTCCACGGCGCGACGTCCCCGACCGGCTCGAACCGGTACTCGTCGACGACATCACCGGTGTTGCGCAACCGCAGCCGCACGGTGGTG
Organism: Streptomyces sp. WAC06614; assembly: GCF_003949795.1. GTDB lineage: Bacteria > Actinomycetota > Actinomycetes > Streptomycetales > Streptomycetaceae > Streptomyces. The sequence goes on along the minus strand of NZ_RPRY01000658.1, from coordinate 662 downwards.
CTGCCGCCCGGATCGACGGTCGCGGAGGAAGGCTCCAAAGAGGTCCAAAGGCTCACGCCGCCACGCTAGACGGCGCCGGACGACCTGGTCAGTGCACCAGGGGCACCCTTGCCTGCCCGAACGGACACCACCCCGGCCCCCGCCACCCGCACGGCCCGCACGGCCCGCACGGGGCATCGGCGGACGACGTGCCGGTACGGACCGTCCCCGGGGAGTGCCTCCAGGGGCAGCCACGCTGCCCCCGGACAGGTACGCGAGGCCGTTCCGGCGGCCGCGCACCCCTTTGCAGGGTGGACCACATCCTGATCTCGTACCCCGAGGAGAGCAGAGCAATGCCGTCCTACCTGTCGCCGGGCGTCTACGTCGAGGAGGTGGCCAGCGGCTCCCGCCCCATCGAGGGCGTGGGCACGTCGGTGGCCGCCTTCGTCGGCCTCGCACCGACCGGCCCGCTGAACGAGCCGACGCTGGTGACCAATTGGACCCAGTACGTCACCGCCTTCGGCGACTTCACCGACGGGTACTACCTGGCGCACAGCGTCTATGGCTTCTTCAACAACGGCGGTACGGCCGCCTATGTCGTCCGCGTCGGCGGAGTCCCGGGCGGTGCGGCCGCCGAGACCACGGCCCCCGTCACCCCGGCCGCGGTGTCCGCCGTCCCCGCC
>NZ_RPRY01000657.1 GCF_003949795.1 Streptomyces sp. WAC06614 | reverse complement strand
GGCCACGGCAGGGGCGGCGGAGGCGGTGGCCGGGAGGGCGAGCGGCGCGGTGAGCGCGGCGACGGTGACGGCAGCCGATAAGGCGCGACGGATGATCTTCTGCATGACCCGGACGTTAGCCGCCATTCGGGTGGCGCCACCTCAACCCACGGGGTGATCGCTCCTCCGCCCTGGTGAGGAGATGCGCGAAGGTGGAGGTGTGCAAGCGAGGATCTCGACGGGTGACGTGTTCGGTGCGCCGTGCTGGGTGAGCCTGATGTCCCGGGACCACGAGGCGTCCCAGCGCTTCTACGGCGCCGTGCTGGGCTGGGACTTCCGCCCCGGGGAAGCGGGTGAGGCGTTCAGCGTGGCGGAGGTCGACGGGGTGCCGGTGGCGGGGATCGGTGCGGTCTCGGCGGAGATGACCGCCGCCGTGGCCTGGACCCCGTACTTCGCCGTGGACGACGCGGACCGGGCCGTGGACCGGATCCGTGAGCGGACCGGCACGGTGGCGGTGGGCCCGGTCTCCCTGGGCGAGCAGGGGCGTGCGGCACTGGCGGCCGATCCCGACGGGGCGGTGTTCGGGATCTGGGAGGGCCATGTGCGCCAGTGGCGGATCGGGGAGGCGGCGGCCCCGGCCTGGCTGGAACTGCGGACCCGCAACGCCTTCGACGCGGCGATGTTCTACGGCGAGGTGCTGGAGTGGGCCACCGGCCGGCCCGGCTGCTGCGAGGTGTCGTACGAGCAGGACAAGGTGGTCCTGCGCCAGGGCGGCGAGCCCGTCGCCCGGCTGGCCAGCCAGAACGTGGAACCGGCCGCCTTCGACCCGCAGGTCCGCCCGCGCTGGCACGTCCACTTCCGGGTCCCGGCCCTGGAACCGGCCGTGGCCGCGGCACTCGCCCTCGGCGGGCACCGGGCCTCCGCGGTGCACACCTCCGACCAGGAGCGCTGCGTGACGCTGCGCGATCCGGACGGCGCCCTGTTCGACGTCACCGAGGACCGCGGCGGCACGGCGGACTGACCGGGGGCCGGGGCGCCGTCGACGGGCGGGGCACCGCCAGGGCGTGGCGTCACCCAGGTGCCGCCCCCGAATGGCGCAGCGTCGGATTCGGTCATGGAATGTGACCGGACGTGCGCTTTCGGTAACCGCGCACGCCGAACGGAGCGTTTCCATGAGCAGTCCTGACCGACAACCCGACCCCGCACCCCACGACGAGGGGCGCGTCCTCACCTCGAAGATCCCGTCCGAGACTCCCACCGCCTCCCCCGCCGTCGACACCGTCCTGTGGACGGCCGCGACGCACCGCCCGCTGGAGGAGGTGGCCGCCATCGTGGACCTGCTCCAGCAGCCCGGTGCGGTTCCCGACGCCGCGGACGGGGCGCTGCGCGCCGCCGCGGACGGCCAGCCAGCCGGCGACCAGCAGGCAGGCCACGGTCACCACCGACGCCAGCAGCGCTGCCGGGTC
>NZ_RPRY01000656.1 GCF_003949795.1 Streptomyces sp. WAC06614 | reverse complement strand
GGCGGGAGCCGCTCGTGGTCGCCGGGGTGGCGCAGGACCACGCCGGGCGCCCCAACGACACCGCGGCCCCACGCAGCGCCCTCGGCTTCTCCCGTGACGGCCACCGCCTGCACCTGCTCACCGTCGACGGCCGCCAGCGCGACAGCGGTGGGCTGACCCTGACCGCCCTCGGGCGGTTCCTGCGCGAACTCGGCGCGCGCGACGCCCTCAACCTAGACGGGGGCGGGTCCACCACCCTCCTCGCCGGGCGCAGCGGCAGCACCGCCCTGGAGCCGGAGAACTCCCCGTCGGACGGCCGGCCCCGGACCGTCGCCAACGGGCTCGTGCTGACCGCCGCCGGTACCGGCCGGCCCACCGGCTACCGCCTGGCGGCGGTCTCGCCGCGGGTCTTCCCGTACCTGTCCCGCACGGTCACCGCCGTCGCCCACGACGCCTCCCTCGGCTCGGCCACCGCCCCCGGCGGTGCCCCGCCGCGCTGGTCGACGGAGCCGGGCGGGGTCGGCCGGATCGGCCGGATCGGCCCGATCGGCGGCCATGAGCGGGACGACGGCGCGGTGTTCCGTGCGCTGCGCCCCGGCCGTGTCCGGGTCCACGCCCGGGGCGGGGGCGTGCAGGGCAGCCTCCGGCTGGAGGTGCTCGGTCCGGCCGTCCGGCTGGTGCCCTCGGCGGCGCGGCTCGGGACGACGGGGCCCGGCGACCCCGTCCCCTTCGACCTGCTCGGCCTCGACGCCGAGGGCAGGGCGGCGCCGGTCGAGGCGCGGGACGTCCGTTGGACCTACGACCGCCGGCACTGGCGCGTCACGGCCGCGCCCGGCGGGGGTTTCACCCTGCAGGCGCGCGTGCCCTTCGCCACCGGCCTGGTCAAGGCCACCGTGCCGGCGGTGGGTCTCACGGCCGAACTCGCCGTAGGCGCCGGGCTGTCACCCCTCCTCCTGACCGATCTGACCGACGCCGCCGCCTGGACCGGGTCCGGGACCGGGGTGGGGCCCGGGCCGAAGCCGACGGCGGGTCCGGCGCCGCCGCTCGCGGCATGCAGCAGGCGGCCGGCGGCGACGCCGGGGCCGAGGGGGGCTCCGGTGCGGCCGATGTCGAAGAAGTCGCCGTTCACGGCGGCCACCACGCGTCGCCCCGGCTCCGCCGGATGCCGGGCGGCGGCCTCGGCCACGGTCCCCGGGCCGCGCAGGTACTCGGCCCGTACCCCGGGCGCGTCGAGGTCGACGACCACCTCGTCGAACCGCAGCCACCGGTCCGCCTCCAGCCGGTCGTACGACTCCAGCCGGACCCCGGGCGCGAGGGCGCGACCGGTCCGTCCGAACTCCACGCCGTCCCCGGCCCACGCGGCCCCGCCGCCGGACACGACGAGCAGGACCCCGACCACGAGGGAGAGCACCACCCGCACCGAACGCCGAGTCACCACCCCGGCAGCATCGACCGCCACCCCCGCCGC
>NZ_RPRY01000655.1 GCF_003949795.1 Streptomyces sp. WAC06614 | reverse complement strand
CACCTCCTAATGACGTTGTCAAGCCGTTGTTGTGACGGGGAGTTCGCCTTGGTAGCACCGTCCGTCACGTATCAGGGCCCACAGGACGTTGACCCGTCGGCGGGCCAGGGCGAGGACTGCCTGGACGTGTCTCTTGCCCTCGGCGCGCTTGCGTTCATAGAAGCGCCTGGACTCGTCGCAGCTGCGGATGCTGATCAGAGCGGAGGTGTAGAACACACGTTGCAGTCCGCGGTGGTAGCGCCTGGGCCGGTGCAGGTTGCCGCTGACGTTGCCCGAGTCCCGGGGAACCGGGGCCACGCCCGCCAAGCTGGCGAGGCGGTCGGCGCTGCCGTAGCGACCCATGTCGCCAGCCGTGGCAGCCAAGAACTCCGCACCCATCAGCGGTCCGATGCCGGGCATGCTGGAGATCACTTCGGCGAGTCCGTGCTCGCGAAACCGGGCCGCAATGAGCTTGTCGATCTCGGTGAGCTGCTCGTTGAGGCCCATCACCTCCTTCGCCAGGGTGTGAACGACCTGGGCGATGACCTTCTCCCCGGGCAGGGCGGTGTGCTGCCGTTCGGCGGCCTCCAGGGCGGCTTCGGCGAGGGCGTCGGCGCCGCGGACCTTGCGGTTGCGCAGCCAGGTCTCCAGCCGTCTGCGGCCGGTCCGTCGCAGGGCGGCGGGGGTCTGGTAGCCGGTCAGCAAGACCAGAGGGCCGACATTGCCCAGGTCAAGCATCCGCTCCAGGGCGGGAAAGATACTAGTCAGCTGGCCGCGCAGGCGGTTGATCCGCCGGGTGCGATCGGCGTTGATGTCGGCACGGCGACCGGTGAGGACTCGCAGCTCGATGGCGTGCTCATCGTCCGGTCGCAGCGTCGTCAGGTCCCGGCGCATCCGGGCCTGGTCGGCGATGACGGTGGCGTCCTTGGCGTCGGTCTTCCCTGTGCCGCGGTAGCCGGCGGAAGCGCGGTTGACCGCCAGGCCGGGAATGTAGACGAGCTGCTGGCCGTGGTTGAGCAGGATGTTGATCCACAGAGCGGCCATGCCGTCAGCGACGTCGACCGCCCAGACGACGTCCATGTCGATGGCCAATACGTCGGCGAGCAGGGCCAGGAGTTCCGGCTCGTCGTTCAGTACCCGCCGCGACAGCAGCCGCTTGCCCTCGGCATCCAGCACCACGGCATGGTGGTGTGTCTTGCCGATGTCCGTCCCCACCCAGATCCGGGCCACCTGTTCCTCCGGTCGTTCGACATGTGCTGTTCGTCCGGACGACCTCGCCAGCGTGGTCCTACTCAGCGATGCACCCGCAGGGGCCCGCAGCTCCTAATCAGCGGCCGAGTCGTCGTGAGACACCGGGCGGCCAGGTGAGGCGAACCATCGAGTGCAACCGCCTGAAAGCCATACCCGGCGTCTCTGGATCTCCAAGACCTTACGACTGGCCTCGATCGACCCATCAACAACGTAGGACC
>NZ_RPRY01000654.1 GCF_003949795.1 Streptomyces sp. WAC06614 | reverse complement strand
CGCCCGGCCCGGGCCCCCTCGATCCGCCGCTCGGGCGGCGGGGGCTGGGTCTGGTCGCTCAGTGCTGCCATGGTGCCCACCTTCCCCCGTTCCGTCCCGCTACGCCTGCCGGGCGAGCGCGGCGGCGAGGCCCCGCGCGGGGCTGGTGAGGACCGGGACGGCCGTGCGGACCAGGGCGTCGGCGTCGGCCATGGAGGCCTGGGCCAGCACGATCACGTCGGCGCCCGTGACCGCGTCCGCGGCGGCGGCCACCCGGGCGAGGTAGCCCCCGGTGTCCCCGGCCTCGAACCGCTCCCAGGCGCCGTCGACCACGCGGGCGCGGACCCGTACGGGAGCCGCGCCGGCCTCCTCCTCGATCAGGGCCGTGGTGGGGCCCAGGGTGCTCCCGACCGCGGCCAGCACGGCGATCCGCGGCCCGAGCCGGACGGCCTCGGCGCACATCGGCCGGTCCACGCGCAGGACCGGCACGCCGAGCTCCGGAGCCAGCGCCTCCGCGACCCCACCGAGGGTGGAGCAGGTGCACAGCACCGCACCGGGCCCCTCGGCCCGGGCCCGGTCCAGCAGCTCGGGCGCGACCAGGTGCCGCAGCACGGCCCCCGGATGGTGCCGGTCGCGCAGGGCGTCGAAGACCGGGACGTGGACCGGGGAGGTGTGCAGCAGGGTCAGGCCGGTCACCACAGCCGCACACCCTTCCTCGTGCCGGACGGACGCTCAGCCGGCGGCCGCGACCGCCTGCGGGCTGCGCCGCTGCTCGGTGCCCGGGACCGGGGCGGACGGGTCCGCACCCAGCTCGACGATCCGGTTGTCCGCGTCCACGTGCACGACCTTCGGCTTCAGCGCCCGCGCCTCGGCGTCGTCCACCTGGGCGTAGCTGATGAGGATCACCAGGTCCCCGGGGTGCACCAGGTGCGCCGCGGCCCCGTTGATCCCGATGACCCCGGAGCCGCGCTCGCCCTCGATGACGTACGTCTCCAGCCGCGCCCCGTTGTCGATGTCGACGATGTGCACGAGCTCCCCGGGCAGCAGGTCGGCCGCCTCCATGAGCTCGGCGTCGACCGTCACGGAACCGACGTAGTGCAGGTCGGCCTGGGTGACGGTGGCCCGGTGGATCTTGGACTTGAACATGGTGCGAAGCATCGAGAACTCCTGGAATGTCTGCTCCCTGCCTGCGTTATTGCAGGTCAAGGGCGGTTTGCCCAGACTACAATGCGTCGCCCCCTCCGGTCAGCTCCTCTCGGGGTCCCGCTGGCATGCGGTCCGAGCGCGGCTGTGCCCGCCCCCGCCCCCCTGCGAGGCTGGGGCGCGCTCCGCCGCTCTCGAACCGCGCGCGACTGGGGCCGCGAGACGAGCTGTACCGGGTGGGCCACACGCTGTAGACGGGTCAGACCGCCCGTTACCCCGTATAACGCAACGAAGGAGCTAACGGTCACGGAGTTGTCGATGACGACCA
>NZ_RPRY01000653.1 GCF_003949795.1 Streptomyces sp. WAC06614 | reverse complement strand
AACCCCCCTCGTCCCGCCCGACCCCGAGCGATCCCGCCCCGACGCACACCGGACGCCGGAACCCCTTCGGGTATATCTCGCCGCGTGTTACGGTCGCGCCGTGAAGGCGGGGAGCAACTTACTACTGCCGGGCAGATCGGCCCTGATCACCGGCGCCAGCGCCGGTATCGGTGCCGCCGCTGCCCGCGTCTTCTGCCGTGAGGGCGCATCCGTCACCCTCGTGGCCCGCCGCGAACCCGAACTCGCGGCCCTCACCAAGGACCTCCGCGCCGCCGGCCACCAGGCCCAGTACGTCGTGGCCGACGTGACCCGCCCCGCGGACGTCGCCCGCGCCGTCACCGCCGCCGTCACCGCGTACGGCCGCCTGGACGCCGCCTTCAACAACGCCGGCACCGGCGCCGAGCCCAAACCCCTGCACCTCCTCGACGAGGAGGTCTACGACCACGTCATGGACACCAACGTCCGCGGCGTGTGGAACTGCATGCGCCAGGAGATCTCCGCCATGCTCGCCTCCGGCACGGGCGGCACGATCGTCAACAACAGCAGCACCGCCGGCCTGGTCGCCACCCCGGTCACCGCCGCGTACATCGCCTCCAAGCACGCGGTCCTCGGCCTGACCAAGGCCGCCGCCACCGAGTACGCCGCCCAGAACATCCGCGTCAACGCCATCGCCCCGGGCTCCACCCGCAGCGAGATGATCGACGCCTGGCTCCAGCAGAACCCGGCGATGGAGCAGATCCTCCTCCAGTCGGCCCCCCTCCCCCGCATCGCGGCCCCCGAGGAGATCGCCGAAGCCGCCGCCTGGCTGTGCAGCGACCGCGCCTCCTTCGTCGTAGGCGCCACCCTCTCGGTGGACGGCGGCTGGACGACCCGCTAGACAGCTCCCGCCTGCCCCCCGCCCGACCGCCGCCAGGCCCTCTCTTCCGGATCATGCCGGGCCCGCGACGCCTGGCGCCGCGCCTCGCGGCGTTCTCGTCGGTCGCCGATGCCCCCAGCTACCGCCGGGCGGTACCCCACCGCATGGACTCCTTCCGCAGCCTTGCGATGTACGCAGACGCCGCGGCCTGATCCGACTGAGCCGAAAGGCAGGACCTGGCCGCGTTGCCGGGAGGAGGCCCGCATGCGTCCCTCAACCGGCCCGCCTCGGCCTGCACGGCGCCGTACGACGCAGGCTCACCCGGCAAGCTCTGCAGGAGACGACGGCCCAGCGGCAGCACGACCCGGCGCCCCCTGTCCCCGCCTCCGCCGAGCAATCAACAACCCCAATCCCTCAAGGATCCGCTCCAGCCCGAACTCCAACGCCTGCTCCTGCCCCCCACTCTCCGCCACGGAAGCCAACGCCGCCGCAACCGCCGGATACCGCTCCTCCCGCCCCTGAAGCACCACCCCCAACAACACCCCGAACTCCGCGTCCACCCCTCCAGACCCAGCCTCCGTTCCTCCGGAACCGACGGAGCCCCCCGAAC
>NZ_RPRY01000652.1 GCF_003949795.1 Streptomyces sp. WAC06614 | reverse complement strand
CGCGTTCGCCGAGCACGTCCTGCCGGGAGGCCACTTCTACTTCCAGGACCGGCTGCCGGAGTTCTTCGCGGTGCTGTCCTCGGTGATCGGCGCCGGGGCGCCGATCACCGAGGACAGCACCGCGAAGAACTCCGGCAGCCGGTCCTGGAAGTAGAAGTGGCCTCCCGGCAGGACGTGCTCGGCGAACGCGTGGTCGGTGACCTCCGCCCATCGGCCGAGCGAGGCCGCCGGGGCGACCGGGTCGGCGTCCCCGCCGATCACCGTGACCGGGCAGTCCACCCGGGCCTCGGCGGCCGGGCACTCATAGACGTCGTCGATGGCGAAGTCGGCACGGATGGACGGGATGACGATCTCGCGCAGCTCCGGGTCGTCGAGGATGGCGTCGTCGGTGCCGCCGCGCTCCTTGATGGCGGCCACCAGCTCGTCGTCGTCCAGGCGCTCGGGGTGGACCACGGCCGGGTTGGCCAGGAACGGCGCCCGGCAGGCGGAGGCCACCAGGGCCCGCGGGGTACGGCCGGCCGCCTGGAGCAGCCGCACCACCTCGAACGCGACCAGCGAGCCCATGCTGTGCCCCAGCACCACCAGGTCCTCGGTGGCCCCGGCCGGCAGGCACGCCGCCACGGGCCCGGCGAGGTCCGCGATGTCACGGGGCAGGTCCTCCGCGAAGCGGGCCCCGCGCCCCGGGTACTGGCCGATCAACAGCCGTACGTCGGACGGGAGGTGCTCGCGCCAGCCGGCGTAGGCGTGGGCGTTGCCACCGGCGTGCGGCAGGACCAGGAGCGCGGTGCGCTGCGGGCCCTCGCCGGGCAGGTCCCACACCACGTCGTCGGGGGCGGGGGCCGTCTCGGCGCCGTAGGCGGTGAGGTCGGTCATGAGGAACTCCGTTCCAGGTCGGTGGTGCGGCGGCGCAGGGCGGGCCGGGCCCGCCGGGGCGGGGCCGCGCCGGCCGACAGCCGGGTGTCGATGTACTGGGCGAGGGCGGCCGGGGTGGGGTGCTGGAAGACGTCGCGCAGGGAGAGGGTGACGCCCAGCTCGGCCCCGAGCCGGTGGGTGAGGCGGGCGGCGAGCAGCGAGTGCCCGCCGTGGTCGAAGAAGTCGTCGTCGATGGACAGCGGTCCGGCCGCGGACAGGGCCTCGGCGAACAGGCCGAGCACCGTCGTCTCCAGCGGGGTGCGCGGCGGCCGGCCGCCGACGGCCGCGGCCGCCTTCGGCACGGGCAGTGCCCGCTTGTCGATCTTCCCGTTGGGCGTCAGCGGCAGCCGGTCCAGGGGCACCACGAACGCCGGGACCATGTGGTCCGGCAGCCGCTCGCGCAGCCAGAGGCGGACCTCCTGCGGCGTCGGCCCCGGCTCCAGCGCCAGGCAGACCTGGAACAGCGGGTGCCGGGCCAGCGAACGCGGCGGGTTCACCGCCTCCAGGACCAGGTCGAACGGGGCGTCGTGGTGCGCGAACGCATCCAGGTCCACC
>NZ_RPRY01000651.1 GCF_003949795.1 Streptomyces sp. WAC06614 | reverse complement strand
CGGCGGGGACAGCGTGGGGGAGGGGAGAGAAGACAGGGGCCACTCGGACGGCGGCGGTGTGGCGGCGCTGGCGGGCTGGCGGTTGCGCCCCGGTACGGCGGCGACGCCGCTGACCGACGGGGTCCACCTGCGGGGCCACCGTTCCCAGGTCACGTTCGAGGGCAGCCGCGCGCTGCCCGCGCTGTGGCGGCTGCTGGAGGCGGCGCTGCGCTCCGGCGACCTCGGCGCGCTCCGCGAGCGCGCCCCGGCCGGCTCCCCGGCCGCCCGGGCGGTGGCCACCCTGGTGTCGCAGCTCCACGCCCACGACCTGCTCGTGCGCCACGAACAGCCGGCGCCGCCGCCGTGGCGCACCCGTCTGACGGTGGGGGACCCGGCCGCCCCCCTGGCCCGCCGGCTGGCCGCCGCACTGACCGCGGAGGGCATCCCGCTCACCGGGACGTCCACGGACCCGGCCCTTGCGCCGGGCGACGCGCTCCTGGAGGCCGAGGACCCCGGCACGGCCCGCCGTGTGGCGGTGGGCGCCCTGACGGTCGCCGGCACCACGGCGGTGACCGAGCCGGCCCCGCCGGCGCAGGCCCGTCGCAGCATGGAGCACCTGGCGGCACGCCTGAAGGCGGCCGCGGCCCCGGACGAGATCCCGGAGGGGGCCCCGGGAACGGGTTCCGAACGGCCCGCGGCCATGGCCGCCGGGACGGCGGTGCACCGGCTGCTGTGCGCCGTCACCGGTGGCACCGACCCGGCGGCGGAGGGCGAGGACCCCCGGCTGCTCGCAGGAGTTCCGGCGGTCCTGCTCGTCACCGACGACCCGCCGCGCGCCGAGTACCGCCCCTGGGCGGCCGGCGCACGGGCCTCCGCCGCGCCGGCTCCGCCACGCGACCTGGCCGAGGCGTTGCAGCGGGTCGGGGTCCTCACGGACCCGCGGCTCGGCGTGCTGGACGCCCCGCTGCCCGGGAGCCTGCCCCAGCTCCCCGTCGCCCTGGTGTCCTGCGGCACTCCGGCCGGAACCCTGCTCGCGGGCGGCCTGCGGACCGACCTGGCCCGGCTCGACGCCCTGTGCCGCGCGGCCGAGCTCGCGCTCGGCGGCGACTGTGCGGTCGGCGCCGGGCCGGAGCATGCGGCCGGCCGCGCCCTGCGCCGCGCGGCCCTGGCGGTCCTCGGGGCGGCGCCGGCGGGGGAGGAGATCCCGCCCGGGCGCTGGTCCGCGCATCCGCAGGTGGCGTACTGGTGGCGGACGCTGACCGTCCGTCTCGGCGTGGCGGCCCGACTGACGGTGCACCGCCCGGACCCGCGGCACCCGGTCTTCCACGCCACGGTGACGCGGAGCGGCTCCGCCCGGGTCCTCGGCGAGGCGGTCGAACCCACGGCTTCCGCGGCGGCGGCCTTCGCCGCCCTCGCCGCCACCCTCCGCACGACGGCCACCACCCTCGCCGCGGCGCAGCCGGCGTTCCCCGCCGCCGGCCCCGGCGCCGGTACGCCCGCGACGCT
>NZ_RPRY01000650.1 GCF_003949795.1 Streptomyces sp. WAC06614 | reverse complement strand
CGGCCGGCCCCGGGCGTCGGGCCCGTGGCCCCCTCGGCCGGCGTGTCCGGCGGTGCCGCGGGCAGGTCGGGGGCCGCGCCCCGGCCGTCCTCGCCCGCCGGCGCCGCCCCGGGCGCGGTCCCGGTGGCCGCGGGCAGCTGCGGCGCGGCGCCCCGGGCGCCGGCGGCGCTCCCGCTCGCCGGCGGCGCGGCGGCTCCGGAGGCGTCGGTCTCCGCCGGCTCCTCCGCCCAGCTCACGAGCGGGAGTTCGACCCCCTTCCCCGTACGGCTGTGCACGTTCGAGCTCATCCCGGCCCCCAAACGATTCGGTCCTGTCATGTCCTGCGGGTGTGCTGCGCGTCCTGCACGGAGTGCTACGTGGCTGCCCCTGCCCGGCGTTCGGTCGCCGTCGCCGTCGCCGTCGCCGCTGTCGCCGCCTGGAGGGCCTCGGCGGGGACGGCCATGGCCAGGGCGCCGCCCGCGTTGACGAGGATCCGGTGGTCGGCCGGTACGGCCGCCAGGAGCCGGGCGGCGTCCAGGGCCACGTGCGCGGCCGAGACCGCCGCCAGCGCGGCCCGCCGGGGAGTGGTGAACACGTAGACGGTGCGCGCCCCTTCGACGGCGGCGTCGCTCACCACGGGTCGCCCGGCCTCGTCCACCGGGACGTACAGCGGGGCGACGGCCAGCGCCCGGTGCACGGCCCCCTGCGGGCCGTAGCCGGTCGCCGCCCGCTGGATCGCCGCGTCCACCGGGTCCGTCGGCGGCGGCCAGCCGTGGTCGGCGGGGGAGGGGCGGTGCTCCGGGTTCGGCCGGTACGCGACGACCTCACCGTGCTCGTCGGAACGCCACCGGCCGATCAGCGCCCAGTCCGGCGGGGGCCCCTCGCCGGTCCAGGCGGGGTCGACCAGGCCGACCCACTGTCCCGGCGTGCGCCGGGCGGCCTCGCGCACGGGCGCGGGCACGGGCACCGGCACCCGGTCCGGGGCGTACGGCTGCTGGGTCATCGTGCCTCCTGGGTGGTGACGTCCGGTCCCTCCGGGCTACGCACGGGCGCCGCCACCGGGTTCGGGGCGGGCCCGGCGCCGTCGGGGTCCGCGGACCGGTCGTCGCGGTCCTTCGGGGCGTCGGCCGTCCCGTCGCCGTCCTTCCGGTCGCCGTCCTTCTCCTGGTCCTCGTCGTCCTCCTCGTCCTCGGACAGGAACGGATATACGTCGTCCAGCAGCGGCAGCCGGAAGACCGGCCGGGGGCGGCCGTTGCGCCGGCCGGGCGGGCGCGTCAGCGCCGGCTCCGGCGCCGCGGGCACCCCACCGCCCGGCCCTGGCGTCGCCGCCGGATCGGCCTCCGGCACCGACCCCGGCCCAGGGCCACCCGCCCGCTCCGTCCCCGCCGCAGGCTCCGACCCGGGCCCCGCACCGGGCTCCGACTCCGGCTCCGGCCGAGGCCCCGTGCCGGGCCCCGGAGCCACCCCGGGCTCCGCCCCCGGGCCCGCATCCGGCCCGGCACCCGAG
>NZ_RPRY01000066.1 GCF_003949795.1 Streptomyces sp. WAC06614 | reverse complement strand
CCCAACTCCCCACCCCTCACTCCCCCCACGGAGCCTTACGTGAATCGCATACGCTCCCTCGCCCTGCTCGGGGCCGCCGCCCTGACCGCCTCGGGCCTGACGGTGCTGGCCTCGGGGACCGCCCAGGCCGCCGACGTCAACGTCGCCCGCAACCCCGGCTTCGAATCGGGCCTGGCCCACTGGACCTGCACCGCCGGCAGCGGCACCACCGTCGGCGCGCCGGTCCACACCGGGGCCGCCGCCCTCAAGGCGACCCCGGCCGGTTCGGACAACGCGCGGTGCAGCCAGACCGTCACGGTCAAGCCGAACTCCACCTACAGCCTCGGCGCGCAGGTGCAGGGTTCGTACGTCTACCTGGGCGCGAGCGGCACCGGCACCCAGGACGTGTCCACCTGGACCCCGGGCACCGGCGGCGGCTGGCAGAAGCTCTCCACCACCTTCACCACCGGCCCCTCCACCACCCAGGTCACCGTCTACACGCACGGTTGGTACGGGCAGCCCGCCTACGTCGTGGACGAGTTCAGCGTCTTCGGCCCGGACGGCGGCGGGGGCACCGACCCGGGCCCGTCCGTCCCGGGCGCGGTGACCGGACTCACCGTTTCCGGCCGGTCGGACACCGCGCTCACCCTTTCGTGGAACGCGGTCGACGGGGCGAGCGGCTACTACGTCCACCGCGACGGCACCCGCGTGGCCACGGCCTCCTCGACCGACCTGACCCTGACCGGGCTGACCCCGGCGACCTCGTACTCCCTCCAGGTGAGCGCGTTCAACCAGGCGGGTGAGGGCCCCCGCTCGGCCCCCGTGACCGGCACCACCACCGGGGGCGGCAACCCGGGCAACCCGTCGGTGCCCAAGCACGCCCTGACCGGCTACTGGCAGAACTTCGACAACGGCGCCACCGTCCAGCGCCTGTCCGAGGTCCAGGCGCAGTACGACATCGTGGCCGTCGCCTTCGCCGACGCCACCACCACGCCCGGGGCCATCACCTTCAACCTGGACTCGGCCGGGCTCGGCGGCTACACCGTGGCCCAGTTCAAGGCGGACGTCGCGGCGAAGAAGGCGGCCGGCAAGTCGGTCGTCCTCTCGATCGGTGGGGAGAAGGGCACCATCATGGTCAACGACTCCGCCTCGGCGAACAACCTGGCGAATTCGGCGTACGCCCTGATGCAGGAGTACGGCTTCAACGGGATCGACATCGACCTGGAGAACGGCCTGAACGCCACGTACATGACCCAGGCGCTGCGCGCCCTGTCCGCCAAGGTCGGGCCCTCGCTCGTGCTCACCATGGCCCCGCAGACCATCGACATGCAGTCGACCTCGAACGCCTACTTCCGGACAGCTCTGAACGTCAAGGACATCCTGACCGTCGTCAACATGCAGTACTACAACAGCGGCTCGATGCTCGGCTGCGACGGCAAGGTCTACTCCCAGGGCTCGGTCGACTTCCTCACCGCCCTGGCCTGCATCCAGCTGGAGGGTGGCCTCGACCCGTCCCAGGTGGGCCTCGGCGTGCCGGCCTCGCCCAGCGGCGCGGGCAGCGGCTACGTCTCCCCGACCGTGGTGAACAACGCCCTGGACTGCCTGGCCCGGGGCACCGGCTGCGGCTCGTTCAAGCCGTCCCGGACCTACCCGGGCCTGCGCGGCGCGATGACCTGGTCGACGAACTGGGACGCCAAGGCGGGGAATGCGTGGTCCAACGCGGTGGGTCCCAAGGTCCACGGCCTGCCGTAGGCGGTACCTGTGGGGGTGGCCGATATCGGCCTCTTGACCGGGTCATGTCAGGAGCGCACGCTGTGCGCGTCCGCACGGCTACCCCCACACTCCCCACCCAGGAGATCGCATGCGGCTACGCACCCAACGGAGGTCGGCCACCGTCGCGGCCCTGCTCGCGCTCGCCCTCGGCGCACCCGCCTACGGGATGAGCGCGACGGCCTCGGTACCGCCCACCCCGTCCACCGCGACCCAGGACGAGCAGATCGTCCAGTACCGGATCCACGGACCGTCCACCGCCGCCGCCCGCACGGCCCTGCTCGCCCTCGGTGTCTCCATCGACGAGGTCGACGACCACACCGTCGTGGTCAGCGCCGACGCCCTGCAGGCCAAGCAGCTCCGGGCGCTCGGGTACAAGCTGGACGCCCTGCCCGGACCGCCGGACCGCTCGCTGCCCGGCGTCGCGGCGTCCCCGATGGACTTCCCGTCGGCGGACTCGAAGTACCACAACTACGCGGAGATGTCCGCGGAGATCGACCAGCGCATCGCCCAGTACCCGAGCATCATGAGCAAACGGGTGATCGGGAAGTCCTACCAAGGGCGCGACATCGTTGCCATCAAGATCAGCGACAACGTCGGCACCGACGAGAACGAGCCCGAGGTGCTCTTCACGCACCACCAGCACGCCCGCGAGCACCTGACCGTCGAGATGGCCCTGTACCTGATGAAGGAGCTCGGCTCCAAGTACGGCACCGAGAGCCGCGTCACCGGCATGGTCAACAGCCGGGAGATCTGGATCGTCCCGGACCTCAACCCGGACGGCGGCGAGTACGACATCGCCACCGGCTCCTACCGCTCCTGGCGCAAGAACCGGCAGCCGAACTCCGGGTCCTCCTACGTCGGCACCGACCTCAACCGCAACTGGGACTACAAGTGGGGCTGCTGCGGCGGCTCCTCCAGCAGCAAGAGCTCCGAGACCTACCGGGGCACCGCCGGCGAGTCCGCGCCCGAGGTCAAGGTCGTCGCCGACTTCGTGCGCAGCCGGGTGGTCGGCGGCAAGCAGCAGATCAAGGCCGCCATCGACTTCCACACCTACAGCGAACTGGTGCTCTGGCCGTACGGCTGGACCTACAACGACACCGCGCCGGGCCTGACCGCCGACGACCTGGCCGCGTACAAGAAGATCGGCCAGAGCATGGCCGCGAGCAACGGCTACACGCCCGAGCAGTCCAGTGACCTCTACATCACGGACGGCACGATCGACGACTGGCTGTGGGGCAACCAGAAGATCTTCTCCTACACCTTCGAGATGTACCCCTCCAGCGGCGGGGGCGGCTTCTACCCGCCCGACGAGGTGATCGACCGCGAGACCGCCCGCAACAAGGACGCGGTGCTCCAGCTCCTGGAGAACGCCGACTGCATGTACCGCTCCATCGGCAAGGAGGCGCAGTACTGCACCACCGCGTGACCGGCACCGCGGTCGGCTGAGACCGCGGCCAGGGGCGCCCACCGCCAGGGGGCGCCCCTTTGCGCGTACGCGCTCCCGCCCGGTCAGTCCAGGACGGCCAGGGCGTCGATCTCGATCAGCAGGCCGGCGGGCAGGCCGACGTAGACGGTGGTCCGGGCGGCCGGGGCGGTCCGCAGGCCCTGCTCGGCGAAGTACGCGTCGTAGATCTCGTTCATCTCGGCGAAGTGGCCCGTGTCGGTGAGGTAGACGCGGATCATCATCACGTCGTCCCAGTCCGCGCCGCCCGCCCGCAGGACCGCACGGACGTTCTCCAGCGTCTGCAGGGTCTGCTCGCGCAGGGTCGGGCCGGCCACCACCGGGCTCTGCCCGGCGACCGCCGGGAGGAAGCCGACCTGGCCGGCGACCTGGAGGATGTTGCCCTTGCGCACCCCGTGCGAGAACGCCGCCGGCGGGGCGGCGTGGCCGGTGGGGGTGATCGCGGTCTTCTCGCTCACGGTCTCTCTTCTCCTGAGTAGTCCTGTCCGACGGCCTCGGCGGTGCGCCGGACCAGCGGCAGCAGTTCCAGCAGCTCCTCGCCCGTGACCACCACGGCCGGCGCCGACACCGACAGCGCCGCGACCGCCCGCCCGTCGGGGCCCCGTACGGGCGCCCCCACGCAGTTGATCGACTCCTCGTGGCCGCCGAGGTCGGCGGCCCAGCCCTGGGCGCGCACCACCTCCAGCTCGCGCAGGAAGGCCTCGGCGTCCGGGGTGGAGCGGGCGGTCCAGCGCGGGTAGTCGATCCGGGCGGCCAGCGCACGGCGTTCGGCCTCGGGCAGGTCGGCGAGGAGCACCTTGGCCACGGCGGCGACGGTGAGCGGGACGGGCTTGCCGATCCGGGAGTACATGCGCACCGGGTAACGGCTGTCGACCTTGTCCACGTAGACGACCTCGTCGTCCTGGTGCAGGGCCAGGTGCACGGTGTGGCCGGTGGTGCGGGCCAGCTCGCGCAGGTAGGGATGGGCGACCTCGCGGACGTCGAGGTTCTCCACGGCCTCGGCGGCCAGCGCGAACAGGCGGGAGCCGAGCCGGTAGCGGCCGTCGGACCGGCGGCAGACGAGTCCGTGCTCGTGCAGGGTGCGCAGCAGCCGCAGGGCGGTGCTCTTGTGCACGCCGAGCGCGTCCGCGACCTCGCCGAGCCCGGCTGGCCCGCGGGCCAGCAGCGGCAGCACGGTGAGCGCACGGTCCACCGACTGGCTCACGGCACTCCCCTTCGTCCGGTCCCTGGCGCGGCGTTGACCCACCGTCACCGGGGATGTTAGACAGCAGGGGCACCATCCGCAACGAACGTTGCACACTGCGCAACGCATCGGGAGGCACGTCATGGCCAGCGAAGCAGTCCGGGCACTCGCCGGGGAACCGCTCGACCACCGCTTCAAGGGCCTGCCCCCGGACGCCGAGGCCGCCGGACTGACCGCGGGCGACCTGGCCGCCCAGCGCCGCGACCTGTTCACCGGCGGGTTCACCACCCCGGTCCTGACCCTCGACGCCGAGGCGCTGGAGCACAACCTCGCCGCCCTGGGCGCCTACTGCGCCCGGCACGGCCTGGCCTTCGCCCCGCACGGCAAGACCTGCATGGCCCCACAGCTGTTCGCGCGTCAGCTCGACCACGGCGCCTGGGGCATCACGGTGGCCATGCCCCACCAGGCCCGGGTGTGCCGCGCCTTCGGGATCCGTCGGATCTTCCTCGCCAACGAGCTGGTGGACGCGCCCGCGCTGGCCTGGGTGGCCCGGGAGCTGCTGGCCGACCCGGAGTTCCGGTTCGTCTGCTACGTGGACTCCGTCCGCGGGGTCGAGCTGATGGAGCAGGCCCTCGCGGGCCTGGGCGCCACCGTCGACGTCGTCCTCGAACTCGGCGCCGGGGCCGAGGGGCGCACGGGCATCCGTACCGAGGCCGAGTGCCGGGCCGTGGCCGACGCCGTCGCCGCGGCCGCCACCCTGCGCCTGGTGGGCGTGGCCGGCTACGAGGCGACCATGCCCGGCGCCGACGCCGGGACGGTCCGGGACTGGCTGGACCGGCTCGTCGGGCTCGCCGCCGAGCTGGACGAGGAGGGCCGCTTCGCCGGGACCGGCCTGGACGAGATCGTCGTCAGCGCCGGCGGCAGCGAGTGGTTCGACGCCGTCGCCGAGGTCTTCGCCCGGATCCCGAAGCTGTCGCTGCCGGTCCTGCCGCTGCTGCGCTCGGGCGCGTACGTCTCCCACGACCACGGCTGGTACTCGGGGCTGACCCCGTTCAACCGGATCCCGCAGGAGGGCGGACTGCTGCCCGCCTTCCGGCTGTGGACCCAGGTGGTCTCCCGGCCCACCCCCGGCCAGGCCTTCGTCAACGCCGGCAAGCGGGACATCGCCTACGACCTGGGCCTGCCCGAGGTGATCTCCGTACGCGGGGCCCGGGACGGGGTGGAGCGGCCGGCGTCCGGGATCCGGGTGGCCAAGCTGTCCGACCAGCACGCCTGGCTGGAGACGGACGCCGACGCCACCGCCCTGGAGGTCGGCGACTGGGTCGCGCTCGGCATGGCCCACCCGTGCACCATCTTCGAGAAGTGGCCGATGATCCCGGTGGTCGGGCCGGACGGCACCGTCGGCGACCTCGTCCGCACCTTCTTCTGACCGCTCCCGCCGACCGCCACGACGCCCGCCGGGAGGACGCGAAGCCATGGACCTGGTCGTCCGCGGGGCCCGGATCGCCGACGGCACGGGCGGCCCCTCGTACACGGCGGACGTGGCCGTGCACGAGGGCCGGATCACGCAGATCGGCCGGATCCGGTCCGGCGGCCGGCGGACCCTGGACGCCGACGGCCTGGTGCTGGCGCCAGGGTTCGTCGACATGCACGCCCACAGCGACCTGGCGCTGCTGCGCGACCCGGACCACAGCGCCAAGGCCGCCCAGGGCGTCACCCTGGAGGTGCTGGGCCAGGACGGGCTGTCGTACGCGCCCGTGGACGACCGCACCCTCGCCGAGGTCCGCACCGCCGTCGCGGGCTGGAACGGCGACGGCTCGGACCTCGACCTGGACTGGCGGACGGTCGGCGGGTACCTGGACCGGCTGGACCGGGGCGTCGCCGTGAACGCCGCGTACCTGGTGCCGCAGGGCACCGTACGGGCGTACGCCATGGGCTGGGCGGACCGCCCGGCGACCCCGGCCGAGCTGGACCGGATGCGGGCGCTGGTCGCCGAGGGCCTGGAGCAGGGCGCGGTGGGCCTGTCCTCGGGGCTCACCTACACCCCCGGCATGTACGCCACGGGCGGGGAACTGGCCGCGCTGTGCCGGGTGGTGGCCCGCTACGGCGGCTACTGGTGCCCGCACCACCGCTCCTACGGCAGGGGCGCGCTGGCCGCGTACGCCGAGACGGTGGAACTGTCCCGGCGGTCGGGCTGCGCCCTCCACCTGGCCCACGCCACCATGAACTTCGCCGAGAACGCGGGCCGCGCCGGCGAGCTGCTGCGGCTGCTGGACGACGCCCTGGCCGAGGGGGTGGACCTCACCCTGGACACGTACCCGTACACGGCGGGCTGCACCACGCTGGTGGCCCTGCTGCCCGGCTGGGCGCACGAGGGCGGGCCCGAGGCGGTGCTGGCCCGGCTGCGGGACGGGGCCACGGCGGAGCGGATCCGGCACGCGCTGGAGGTGACCGGCTCGGACGGCTGCCACGGGGTGCCGGTGGACTGGTCGACGGTGGAGGTCTCGGGCACCGGCGACCCGGCGCTCGCCGGGCACGTGGGGCGGCGGCTCGACGGCTGGGAGACGGCCCGCCGGCTGCTGGTGGAGGACCGGCTGGCGCCGACGGTGCTGCAGCACGTGGGGCACGAGGAGAACGTCCGGGCCATCATGCGGCACCCGGCGCACACCGGCGGCTCGGACGGCATCCTCCAGGGCGCGAAGCCGCACCCGCGGGCGTACGGCACCTTCCCGCACTACCTCGGTCACTACGTGCGCGAGCTCGGGGTGCTCTCCCTGGAGGAGTGCGTGGCGCACCTGTCGGGCCGCCCCGCGGCCCGGCTGCGGCTGCCCGACCGGGGGCTGGTGCGGCCCGGGTACCGCGCCGACCTGGTGCTCTTCGATCCGCGGACGGTCGCGGCGGGGGCCACGTACGAGGAACCGCGGCGCGGGCCGGCGGGGATCCCGCACGTGCTGATCGCCGGGCTCCCGGTGATCCGGGACGGGGTCAGGACCCAGGTGCTGGCCGGGCGTTCGGTTCGCCGGACGCCCTGGCGGCCGCCCATACGATGAACGTCATGTATGCCTTCGTGCCCGGCGTCCTGTTCCTCGTCGCCTTCGCCCTGAGTGTCCGGAACGACCGGCGCCGCTTCAGCAACGCGGTCCTGCTGGGGCTGACGTTCCTCTCGCTGTCGCTGGGGCTGCTGTTCCAGGTGGCCCATCTGCCGTACTGGATGGCCGTGTTCATCCTGCTGCTGGTCCTCCTGCTGCCGGTGCTGGGCGTGGTCTGGCTCGGGGTGTTCCTGATCGCCAACGGGGTCACGATGGTCCGCAAGGAGGGCCGCCGGCCGGCGAACCTGCTGTCGATGCTGGCGGGCCTGGCCATCTTCGCGCTGCTCGGACTGCTGGTGGCCGTCCAGCAGTCCGGCTCCCCGCTGCTCGACGGGACGGTCGCCGCGCTCACCCTGGTCAGCGCGTACGTCTCGTTCGTCTTCCTGTGCTTCCTCGGGTACGCCTTCCTCTACGGGCGGACCGCGGTCCGCGGTGACGTCGACTTCGTGGTGGTCCTCGGCTCGGGGCTGATCGGCGGCGAGCGGGTGCCTCCGCTGCTCGCCTCCCGGCTGGAGAACGGCCGGCAGGTCTACGTCGCCCAGACCGCCCGCGGCGGCCGCCCGCCGGTGCTGCTGGCCTCCGGGGGCCGGGGGCCCGACGAGAAGGTGGCCGAGGCCCGGGCGATGGCCGACTGGCTGCTGGAGCGGGGCGTCCCGGCCGAGCACGTGCGGCTGGAGGACCGCTCCCGCACCACCACCGAGAACCTGGCCTTCAGCCGGGACATCATGGCCGCGGCCGACCCGGGCTACCGGTGCGTGGTCGTGACCAACAACTTCCACGCGTTCCGGGCCGCGATGACCGCCCGCAAGGCCGGGGTGAACGGGCAGGTGCTGGGCTCGCCCACGGCCCGCTACTTCTGGCCGAGCGCCACGATCCGCGAGTTCGTGGCGGTGTTCTGGGAGCACCGCAAGGTCAACCTGGCCATCTGCGGCTTCCTGGTGGCCCTGTGCGCCGCGGCGACCCTGGTGGCGCTGTAGCTGCCGATGTGCGTTCATGCGGACGGGGGCGGACCATGGGGGCCTGGGGGGCTTCCCAGGGAGGTACGCGATGGCAAGTGAAGGTGACCAGCAGCCCCAGAGCGAGGACCGTCCGTCCAGGTCTTCCATCCTCTGGTCGGGCGGTGAGCGGGCCTACGACCCCGAGGACCTCGTGATGGCCACGGGCGCCGACCCGACTCCGGAGCGGGTCGAGAAGGCCCGGAAGCTGATCGAGGAGAAGGGGCCGCAGGTGATCGAGCGGTACCTGCCGTAGCGGCGGGCACGGCGCGCGGACCCGGTCCCGGACGTTGGTCCGGACCGGGTTCGCGGCACGTTGTGCCACGTCTGCGAAGCTAGGGGTCATAGCCTGAACCCGAGAAGGGACCGGAAACAGTCATGCCCCAGGTCAAGCTGACCACCAACCACGGCGCGATCGTCATCGACCTCGACGAGGCCAAGGCGCCGGTCACCGTCGCCAACTTCCTGTCGTACGTCCAGAGCGGCCACTACGACGGAACGATCTTCCACCGGGTGATCCCCGGCTTCATGAACCAGGGCGGCGGCTTCACCGCCGACATGAACCAGAAGCCCACCCAGGCGCCGATCCAGAACGAGGCCGCCAACGGCCTGAAGAACCTGAAGTACACCGTCGCGATGGCCCGCACCAGCGCCCCGCACTCGGCGACCTCGCAGTTCTTCATCAACACCGCGGACAACGCCTTCCTCGACTTCACCTCCGAGACGATGCAGGGCTTCGGCTACGCCGTCTTCGGCGCCGTGACCGAGGGCCAGGACGTCGTGGACTCCATCGCCGCGGTGAAGACCGGCCGGGCCGGCGGGCACGCCGACGTCCCCGTCGAGCCGGTGGTCATCGAGAAGGCCGAGCAGCTCTGAGCCACCGCGCCCTCCGAGCGACCGCTCCCGCCGAGGCCGGCGTTCCCCGTCGCGCACGCCACGGGGCGCCGGCCCGGCAGCGGCTCCGGCAGCCGTCCCGGCCGCCGCTCGCCCCGGCTTGGTCCGGACCTGTGCGCGTGCGCTACGGCGTGGACGCAGAAACGTGACGCCGGGCCGCACGGTTCGTTAGCCCCGCAAGCCCCCTCCCCCCAGGGGCCCGAAGGGCAGGAACGCTCATGCACCGCACGGTCATCTCCCCCGCCGTCGACTGGGACCACCCGCTCGACCCGCGCCCCGGCCCGCAGCGCGACCACGTGAGGGCGTACGTCGCGACCGACGGCGTCGACGGGCACATCTGGCACGGTGTCCCCACCCTCCTGCTGACCACCGTCGGCCGCCGCAGCGGCCGGGCCGTGCGCACCCCGCTGATCTACGCCCGCGACGAGGACCGCTACCTCGCCGCCGCCTCCGGCTACGGCTCCGCCGCCCACCCGCACTGGTACCGCAACCTGCTGGCCCGCCCCGAGGTCCGGCTCCAGGTCGGCGCCCGGGTCCTGCGCGCCACCGGCCGCCCGGCGACCCCCGTCGAACGGGAGACCTACTGGCCCGCCCTGACCGGGCGCTGGCCGGTCTTCGAGGACGACCAGGACCGCACCGTCCGGGAGATCCCGCTGGTCCTGTTCGACCCGCTGCTGCTTCCATAATGATCAGCCCCGGACCGAAAGGCAGCACGATGACCGACCGCGCTTTCCACACCGCCGTGAGCATCGGGGTCAGCCTCGACGGGTTCATAGCCCGCCCCGACGGCGACATCGAGTGGCTCACCACGCGCGGCGCCGAGGCCGGGGAGACCGGGTACCTGGAGTTCATGGCGGGCATCGACACGCTCGCGCTCGGCCGCAGGACCTACGAGAAGGTGCTGACCTTCGGCTTCTGGCCCTACGAGGGCAAGCGCGTGGCGGTCCTGAGCAGCACCCTGACCACCGACGACCCGCGCGTGACCGTCCACCGCACCCTCGACGAGCTCCTGTCCCACCTGACCGCCTCCGGCGCCGAGCGGGTCTACGTGGACGGCGGCCGGCTGATCCAGACCTTCCTGCGCGAGGACCTGCTGGACGAGATCACGATCACCACCGCCCCGGTCCTCATCGGCTCCGGCGTCCCCCTCTTCGGCCCCCTCGACCAGGACCTCGACCTCCGCCTCACCGCGGCGAAGGTCCTCGACGCGGGCTTCATGCAGACCACGTACGCGGTGACCCGCCGCTGAGGCGGAGGGTGACGCGTGCAACACCGCAGGCCGGAGGGCGAGTGCGGGGCTTCCGTTCCGCAGGCCGGAACGGGGGGCGAGCCGCCGTTTCCAAGGGCAGGGTGGGTCCGGACCCTCGCCATCTCCCGAACCGGGACAATTCACCGCCCCGGCGCGGCATGCCGAGGCCGCCAAAGGCCGAGCGGGCGGGGCCCCCGGACCCGTAAGCTCCCGTCATGCAGGTGATCCAGTCAACGAAGCTCGCCAATGTCTGCTACGAGATCCGCGGCCCCGTGCTCGAAGAAGCCATGCGGCTCGAAGCGGCAGGTCATCGCATCCTCAAGCTGAACACCGGGAACCCGGCGGCGTTCGGCTTCGAGTGCCCTCCGGAGATCCTGGAGGACATGCTCCGCAACCTGGGCTCCGCCCACGGGTACGGGGACGCGAAGGGGCTGCTCTCGGCGCGCCGCGCGGTCATGCAGCACTACCAGACCAAGGGCATCGACCTGGACGTCGAGGACATCTACCTCGGCAACGGGGTCTCCGAGCTGATCCAGATGTCCATGCAGGCCCTGCTGGACGACGGCGACGAGGTGCTCGTCCCGGCCCCGGACTACCCGCTGTGGACCGCCTCCGTCTCGCTCGCGGGCGGCACGGCCGTGCACTACCGCTGCGACGAGCAGTCCGACTGGATGCCCGACCTCGCCGACATCGAGCGGAAGATCACCGACCGCACCCGGGCCCTGGTCATCATCAACCCGAACAACCCGACCGGCGCCGTCTACGGCGACGAGATGCTGCGCGGGCTGACCGACATCGCCCGCCGGCACAACCTGGTGGTCTGCTCGGACGAGATCTACGACAAGATCCTCTACGACGGCGCCACCCACACCAACACCGCCGCCCTCGCCCCGGACCTGCTCTGCCTGACGTTCAACGGCCTGTCCAAGAACTACCGGGTGGCGGGCTACCGGGCCGGCTGGATGGCCGTCTGCGGCCCCAAGGCGCACGCCTCCTCGTACATCGAGGGCCTGACGATCCTGGCCAACATGCGACTGTGCGCCAACATGCCCTCGCAGCACGCCGTCGCCACCGCCCTCGGCGGCCGGCAGTCGATCCACGACCTGGTGCTGCCGGGCGGCCGGCTGCTGGAGCAGCGGGACACCGCGTACGACCTGCTCACCCGGATCCCCGGCATCACCTGCGTGAAGCCGAAGGGCGCGCTGTACCTGTTCCCGAGGCTGGACCCGGCCGTCTACAAGATCAAGGACGACCGGCAGATGGTCCTCGACCTGCTGCGGGCCGAGAAGATCATGGTCGTGCACGGGACGGGCTTCAACTGGACCGAGCCCGACCACTTCCGGATCGTGACCCTGCCGAACACCAAGGACCTGGCCGACGCCGTGACCCGGATCGGGACCTTCCTGGACGGCTACAGCCAGCACTGACGTGGTCTCCGGCCGCTCTCGACCGGATCCAGCTCAACTTTAGAACCAATCCAATGTAGGATGGTCTCCTGACCCCGCAGGAGGCCCTCCTCATGTACGAGCCGATCCGCACGAAGTCGGTCCACCGCATGGGCGGCGGCCGTCCCGACTACCCGCACCGCAGCCGCGGCGAGGAGCTCGACATCCAGCTCGCCGGGCACCTCGCGGCGCTCCTCGCCGTGACCGACGAGCTGGGCCTCGACGAGGCCGCCGCCGAGATCGCGGCCCAGCTGACCCGGCTGCGCGGGACGCCGCCGGTGCGCCGTACCGACCGGACGGCGGCCGACAGCACCGCCCTGCACCAGCGCGCGCACGACCTGGCCGCCCGCGCGCTCCTCGTCGCCGCCTCGCGCGCCGACACCACCGCCGCCATCCTCGCCGCCGAGCGCATGGACGCGCACAGCGCCGCGCTCCGCCTCGCGGGCGCCGGCGCCCCCTGACGGCCCCGGTCCGGGACCGGGGAGGCCTCGGACCGGGAGCCACGACCATCACCGGGCCGGGCCCGGGCCGCACCCGGCCCGGGCCCGGCCCGCGTCCGTACGCGGCCTCAGCCGCTCCCCGGCCCCGACGGGGACGGGGAGGCCTGCGCGTCCGCCAGACCGCACCACGGGGTGGTGCCCGGGGGCCAGGGCGGGCCGACGGCCTCGGCGGAGCCCGCCTCGGGGGTCAGCCTGACCAGGGCCTGGGTCGTCGGCCCGGCCACGCCTTCCCGGAACTCCACCGTCGCCACGTACGCGCCCGTACCCGGCCGGTGGCCGACCACCCGGACGTCGGCGACCACCCGCCGGCTCGCCGGATCGATTCGGCAGCCCGTCACCGCCAGGTCCTGCGCCCCTCCGCGCTCCTCGGCGACGGCGGAGCCGCCCCCGCTCCCGCCCCCGCTCGCCCACACGTACAGCCCCAGCGGGCCGAAGACCAACAGCGCGGCCAGGGCCACGAGTGCCACCAGCCACCCACGCATCTGCGTCATTCCCCCATCATGGCCCCGCTGCGGAAGTGGGACCGCCTGGACACCTGACGTTCACTCAACCCGACGGGGAATGTGGGCTTCCGCGAGCAGGCTGCGGCGTGTGAGACGCATATTCGGCATCGCCCTGGCGGTTCTGCTGATCGGCGGCGTCATCGCCGTCATGCTGATCGGCGGCGAGAACCAGGGTGGCACGGCAACGAAGACCGTGCGGGGAGTGATCGGATCGGAGAAGGCCGAGTTCTTCGAGGATCCCGATGTGGTCAAGGCACTGGCGGCCAAGGGCTTCACGGTCCGGACGGAGACGTCGGGCTCGTGGGCGATGGACCGGCTGCCGCTGAAGGAGTACGACTTCGCCTTCCCCTCCAGCAGCGAGCCCGCCGTCGAGATCGAGGCGAAGGCGCATCTGCAGGGCGCGCAGACCGCCAAGCCCTTCTACTCGCCCCTGGTGGTCGTGGCCCGCGCCGACGCCGCCAAGGTGGTCGCCGACAACGGGCTGGCGAAGCTGACCGGCAGGAACACCGGCACCCTGCTGATGGGCCCCTACCTCAAGGCGGCCGGCGAGGACCGCACCTGGCAGCAGCTCCAAGGATCGGCCGCCCACGCGGAGTTGACCGGGACGGTGTTCATCAAGGCCACCGACCCCACCTCCTCCAACTCCGGCGCCCTGTTCCTGGCCGCCACCTCCCACGTCGCCAACAACGGCACGGTGGTCTCCGACGACGCCGGCATCGAGCGGACCGCACCCCTGCTGCGCAAACTGATCAGCGTCCAGGGCTCCCTGGCACCCAGCACCGACGGCCCGTTCCGGGCCTTCATCAGCGGCGCCGGTGACCCCCTGATCCTCGTCTACGAGTCCCAGGTCGCCTCGATGCTGCTGCAGAAGCACGACCCCGGCGACATGGTCGTGCTCTACCCCGACACCACCGTCAACACCGAGCACACCTTCGTCCCGCTGGGCGAGAAGGCGCGCGAGCTCGGCGCGCTGCTGGCCACCGACCCCACGCTGCGCGCGCTGGCCGTCAGGCACGGCTTCCGGCCCCGCGACGGCCTCGCGGAGTTCACCAAGGCGACCGAGCCGCACTCCGCCTACCTCAACCAGAAACTGACCGGGATCCGCCAGGTGAACACACCCACCGTCAAGATCCTCATGACGCTGGCCCAGCGGGCCAAGGGCTAGGGGGACCCGAGCCATGACACCGACACCGCCCGAGGACACCTCGTTCGTCCTCTCACCGCCCGAACCGGTCGCCCCCGTACGCCGCGAGCAGGCCTCGGGCCTCGTCCCGCTGGAGGACGGGGTGCGCGAGGAGATGGCCCGCCGGGCCGGCGAGTACGTCGGCTCGCTCGCCGGACTCGACGCCCGCTCCCCCGAGTTCGCCACCCGGATCGGCGAAATCGTCGGGCTCGGCACCGCCGACATGCGGGCCGCCGCCCAGCAGTCCCACCGGATGCTGGACCGCACCGTCCGGGCCCTCGGCTCGGCCCGCGGCGAGGCCGCCGACGCCCAGGCGCGCGTCGGCAACTGCCTGGTGGAGCTGCGCCGTACGGTCGAGGACCTCGACCCGCACGACTCCCCCGCCAAGGGGGCCCGCCGGCTGCTGGCCAAACTGCCCGGCGGCAACAAGCTGCGCGACCACGTGGCCAAGTACGCCTCGTCCAAGGCGACCCTGGACCGCATCGTGCAGGCGCTGCGCTCCGGCCAGGACGAACTGCGCCGCGACAACGCCGCGCTCCAGACCGAGCGGGCCCGGCTGTGGGAGACGATGGGCACGCTCCAGGAGTACGCGGTGCTCACCGAGGCCCTGGACGAGGCCGTCGGCCGGCGCGTGGCCGAGGCCGAGGCGGCCGACCCCGCCCAGGCCGACGCGCTGCGCGCGGACGTGCTCTTCCCGGTCCGTCAGAAGCACCAGGACCTGCTCACCCAGCTCGCCGTGTGCGCCCAGGGCTACCTGGCCATGGACGTGGTGCGGCGCAACAACGACGAGCTGATCAAGGGCGTGGACCGGGCGGCGAACACCACCGTGTCGGCGCTGCGGATCGCCGTGCTGCTCGCCTCGGCGCTGGACGGCCAGCGCCGGGTGATCGAGCAGGTGAACAGCCTGCGCAGCACCACCGAGGACATCCTGCGGCGCAACGCGGACCTGATGGACGCACAGACCGCGGAGATCCAGCGGATCGCCGCCGACCCGGCCGTCGGCGCCGACACCCTGGAGACGGCGTTCGCGCAGATCTTCCGCACGCTCGACGCGATCGACACCTACAAGGTGCAGGCGACGGAGTCGATGGCCGCCACCGTCGCCACGCTGACCGGCGAACTCCAGGCCGCCACCGCCCGTCTGGAGCGCACCCGGACCACCGGGATCCTCGAAGGAGGCACGGCATGAGCCGCAGCCGCAGAACGCCCCGGCTCGCCGCCGCCCTCGCCCTCGTCCTGGCCGCCGTGTGGGGCGCGGCCGGCTGCACCTCCGACGGGCCGGAGGAGCACAAGCCGGCCCCGTACCGGGAGGGCACCCTGCGGGTGCTGGCCTCCAGCGAACTGGCCGACATGGAGCCCGTGCTGGAGCAGGCGAGGAAGGCCACCGGGGTCACCGTCGAGCTGACCTGGTCCGGCACCCTGGACGCGGTCGAGCAGGTCACCTCGGGCCGGGCCGACGGGACGTACGACGCGATCTGGCTGTCGTCCAACGACTACCTGCGGCTGCGCCCGGAGGCCGCCGGAAAGCTCAGCTCCGAGACCCCGGTGATGTCCTCCCCGGTGGCGATCGGGATCCGGCCGGCGGCACTGGCCCGGCTGGGCTGGAAGCCGGAGCAGGTCACCTGGTCGGCGGTGCACCAGGCGGTGACCGCGGGGCAGCTGACGTACGGGATGACGGACCCGGTCCGCTCCAACTCCGGCTTCTCGGCGCTGGTCTCGGTGGCCTCGGGGCTGTCCGGGGCGCAGGCCGCGCTCACCGACGACGACGTACGGCGGGCCACGCCGCGGCTGAAGGAGTTCTTCGCCGGACAGAAGCTGACCTCCGGCTCCTCCGGCTGGCTGGCCACCGCCTGGACCAGGCGCGGTGACGTGGACGCGCTGATCAACTACGAGTCGGTGCTGCTGACGATGGACCGCGACAGCACGGACTTCACCGTGGTCCGCCCGACGGACGGCGTGGTCACCGCGCACTACCCGCTGACGCTCCTGACCTCCGCCCCCGCCGGGGCGCGCGAGTCGGGCCGGGCGCTGACCGAGTACCTGCGCGGCGCGCCGGCGCAGGCGCAGATCACCGAGCGGACGTTCCGCCGCCCCGTCGCCCCCGGGGTGACGCCGGCCGCGGGCCTGGGCGGCGACAAGCGCCGGGAGCTGCCGTTCCCCGGCACCCGCTCGGTCGCCGACGGGCTGCTGGCCTCGTACGAGCACGAGCTGCGCCGGCCCTCGCGCACGGTCTACGTGCTCGACACCTCCGGCTCGATGGCCGAGGAGGACCGGATCGGACGGCTGAAGACGGCGCTCACCGAGCTGACCGGCACCGGCGGGTCGGGCACCGGGCGACGCTTCCGCGATCGCGAGGAGGTGACCCTGCTGCCCTTCGGCGACAAGGTGAAGAAGGTCATGACGCACGTGGTGGAGCCCGGCGACCCGGGGCCGGCCCTGGACGCGATCCGCAAGGACGTCGGCTCGCTGGAGCCGGACGGCGGGACGGCGGTGTACGGCAGCCTGAAGGCGGCCTACCAGCACCTGGGCCAGGGCACCGCGGACGCGTTCACCTCGATCGTGCTGATGACCGACGGCAGGAGCGGGGACAGCAGGAAGGAGTTCGACTCCTTCTACGCCGGGCTGCCCGAGGCGCAGAGGAAGACCCCGGTCTTCGCGGTGCTGTTCGGGGACTCCGACCGCAAGGAACTGACCGCCGTCACCGAACTGACCGGCGGCCGGCTGTTCGACGCCACGCGCGGCACCGGCTCGCTGGCCGGGGCCTTCGAGGAGATCCGTGGCTACCAGTAGGACGGCCGGCAGAGCGCTCGCGTACCTGGAGTCCACGAAGAACCTGGCCGGCTGCGCCTGCGGCGTGGCCGGGGTGGGGCTGACGCTGGCGGGGGTCGCCGGGACGTACTGGCCGGTGGTGGTCGCCGGGCTGTACGCGGCGGGCGCCCTGATCGCCCCGCCGCAGCGGGTGGACGTACCGCGCTTCCCCGACGCCGCCGAGCAGCTCGCCGTCCTGCGCGAGGACTTCGCGCGGCTGCGCGAGTACCTGGCCGAGGTGGAGCTGCCGCAGGCCGCCGAGGGCGGGCTGACGGAGCTGCTGGAGCTGTACGCGGCCCTGCTGGAGCCGGGCTGGGTGGCCGACCTCGTGACCGCCGACGCGGACACGGTGCACTTGCTGTCGCGGGCGATCCGGCAGGACGTGCCGGACTGCGTGGACACCTACCACCGGGCGCGGTGGTGGACCCGGCTCAACCCGGGCACGGTGGCGCCGGAGCGGGCGCTGGAGCAGCAGTTGGCGGCGCTCGTCGAGGAGGCGGAAGCGGTGGTGGCGCGGCTGCGGCAGGCCGCGACCGACGAGCAGGAGACCCACCGGCGCTACCTGGACCAGCGCAACCAGAGCTGAACGCACCGACGGCGGGCCTTCGCTGACGCGAGGGCCCGCCGTCGGGTGTGCGCACACGGCCTGCCGGACAGGAGCGTGGACAGACGCTCCGGGCCGGCATGACAGGTGGCCGGTGCGGACGGTGGGAACCGTCTTGGTCGGGGGCTCCCACACATTCATGGCGCCCTGTTCAGGGCGGGGAAACGATCAGCCCAGGCGCTCGACCAGCGCGTGGTACTGCTCCCACAGCTCCTTGGGCGTGTGGTCGCCGTAGGTGTTCAGGTGCTCGGGGACCAGGGCGGCCTCCTCGCGCCAGACCTCCTTGTCGACCGTGAGCAGGAAGTCGAGGTCGGCCTCGGCGATGTCGAGGCCGTCGAGGTCGAGGGAGTCCTTGGTCGGCAGGATGCCGATCGGGGTCTCGACGCCCTCGGCGGTGCCGTCGAGGCGGCCGACGATCCACTTGAGCACGCGGCTGTTCTCGCCGAAGCCGGGCCAGACGAACTTGCCGGCGTCGTTCTTGCGGAACCAGTTCACGTAGTAGATCTTCGGGAGCTTCGCCTGGTCCTTGTCGGCGGCGACCTTGACCCAGTGGGCCATGTAGTCACCCATGTTGTAGCCGCAGAACGGCAGCATGGCGAACGGGTCGCGGCGCAGCTCGCCGACCTTGCCCTCGGCGGCGGCGGTCTTCTCGGAGGCGATGTTCGAGCCGATGAACACGCCGTGGTTCCAGTCGAAGGACTCGGTCACCAGCGGCACGGCGGAGGCGCGGCGGCCACCGAAGAGGATCGCGGAGATCGGGACGCCCTTGGGGTCCTCCCACTCCGGGGCGATCGTCGGGCACTGGGCGGCCGGGACGGCGAACCGGGCGTTGGGGTGCGCGGCCGGGGTCTCGGACTCCGGGGTCCAGGCGTTGCCCTTCCAGTCGATGAGCTGCGCCGGGGGCTCCTCGGTCATGCCCTCCCACCACACGTCACCGCCGTCGGGGGTGAGCGCGACGTTGGTGAAGACGGTGTTGGCGTACATCGTCTTCATGGCGTTGGCGTTGGTGTGCTCGCCGGTGCCGGGGGCGACGCCGAAGAAGCCGGCCTCGGGGTTGATCGCGTAGAGGCGGCCGTCCTCGCCGAAGCGCATCCAGGCGATGTCGTCACCGATGGTCTCGACCGTCCAGCCGGGGATCGTCGGCTCCAGCATGGCCAGGTTGGTCTTGCCGCAGGCGGACGGGAAGGCGGCGGCCACGTAGCGGGCCTCGCCCTGCGGCGGGGTGAGCTTGAGGATCAGCATGTGCTCGGCCAGCCAGCCCTCGTCGCGGGCCATGACCGAGGCGATGCGCAGGGCGTAGCACTTCTTGCCGAGCAGGGCGTTGCCGCCGTAGCCGGAGCCGAAGGACCAGATCTCGCGGGTCTCCGGGAAGTGCGAGATGTACTTGGTGGTGTTGCAGGGCCACGGCACGTCGGCCTCGCCCTCGGCGAGCGGGGCGCCGAGGGTGTGGACGGCCTTGACGAAGAACCCGTCGGTGCCGAGCTCGTCGAGGACGGCCTGTCCCATGCGGGTCATCGTGCGCATGGCGACGGCGACGTACGCGGAGTCGGTGATCTCGACACCGAGCGCGGACAGCTCGGAGCCCAGGGGACCCATGCAGAACGGGACGACGTACATCGTCCGGCCCTTCATGGAGCCGCGGAAGATGCCCTTGTCTCCCGCGAAGATCTCCTTCATCTCCGCCGGGGCCTTCCAGTGGTTGGTCGGGCCCGCGTCCTCCTCCTTCTCGGAGCAGATGAAGGTCCGGTCCTCGACGCGCGCGACGTCGGTCGGGTCGGAGGCGGCGTAGTAGGAGTTCGGGCGCTTGGCCGGGTCCAGCTTCTTGAAGGTTCCCTTGGCCACGAGCTCCTCGCACAGGCGCTCGTACTCGGCCTCGGACCCGTCGCACCAGACGATCCGGTCCGGCTCGGTGAGGGCAGCGATCTCCTCGACCCAGGCGATCAGGCCGGGGTGGTTCGTCGGGACGGAAGTGGGAGCCGCGTTGTCGCGCGCCACGATTGCTCCTTGTTGAGGGGTTGTTTGGTGTTTGCCCCGTGGGGGCTGCGACCCGGATGCTTCGCTGATCCGCTCATCCGGTGCCGACCGCACTCATCTGATCATCCGGTCTGGCTGCGCATATGTCCAGGGGGCCTCTCACGTGAGCATCGCCACGTCCGTCAATGTTCGGTAAAGCGAACAACAGGTAAATATGCCCCTCGTGGGGCCGCAGAAACCTACGGAGGCGTAGGTAGCATGGCGCCCATGACTTCCGACGCCACCGCACAGGCGACCGGCAAGCCGCTGCTGCGCGGCTGGCTGCACGCCGGCATGTTCCCCGCCGTGATCGTCGCGGGCCTGGCGCTGATGACCTTCACCGATTCCGCACGGGCCCGGGTGGCGTGCGCGGTGTACGTCCTCACCGCCTGTCTGCTGTTCGGGGTGAGCGCGCTGTACCACCGCGGCACCTGGGGACCGCGCGGGGAGGCCGTCCTGCGGCGCCTGGACCACGCGAACATCTTCCTCATCATCGCGGGGACCTATACCCCGCTGACGGTCCTGCTGCTCCCCGCGTCCACCGGACGCACCCTGCTGTGGGCGGTGTGGATCGCGGCCGCCGCGGGGATCGCGTTCCGGGTCTTCTGGGTCGGCGCCCCGCGCTGGCTCTACACGCCCTGCTACATAGCGATGGGCTGGGCGGCGGTCTTCTTCCTGCCCGACTTCCTGCGCACCGGCGGCATCGCGGTGCTCGTCCTGGTCATCGTCGGCGGCCTGTTGTACAGCGCTGGAGGGGTGATCTACGGGATCAAGCGCCCGAACCCCTCCCCGCGCTTCTTCGGCTTCCACGAGGTCTTCCACTCCCTGACCCTGGTCGCCTTCATCGCCCACTTCGTGGGCATCTCCCTGGCCGTGTACCAGCACGCCTAGCCGGTCCGGCACGCCCAGCCGGTCCGGCACACGTGCCGGACCGGGGCGCGTGACGGGTCAGCAGGCGTACCCGTCCCCGTCGGGGTCCAGCTTCAGCGGGTCGCTGCCGTTGACCTTCATCCGGCGCGGGTACTGGTGCGCGGCCAGCCAGTCGCAGCGGTCCTGGGCGCTGTTGCGCACCTCCGCCGGGAAGCGGCTCGGCACGCACAGGTTGACCGAGCCGTAGTGCCGGTC
The DNA here is from genome assembly GCF_003949795.1 of Streptomyces sp. WAC06614. Taxonomy (GTDB): domain Bacteria; phylum Actinomycetota; class Actinomycetes; order Streptomycetales; family Streptomycetaceae; genus Streptomyces. The sequence continues at coordinate 6,660 of NZ_RPRY01000066.1, read as the reverse complement.
GCAGCCGGCCACGCTCGGGGCGACCGGGACGGAGTCCCGCGGGGCCGGGTTCTTCTTCGGCGCCGCCTGGAGCTGGTCGGCGAAGGCGTGGACGTGCGCGGCGGGGCTGCGGTCGTCGCCGCCGGCCAGGGCCTGGGCCGCCGCCGTCGGGCCGCCCAGGTGCACCCAGGTGGCGATCGAGGGAACGCCGTTCGCGTCCACCGCGAAGAGCATGTACCAGCCGGGCGGGGCCAGGTTGGGGTTGCTGGTGACGTTGAGGTCGACGGTGGTGCCGTTGACCACGGTCAGCGGCAGGTCCACGAACCGCTGGTTGGGGTCCGAGGAGTGCGTGACGGCCGCCGGACGGATCAGCTCCGCCTTGGCGACCGGCCGGTTCACGGTGATCCGCTGGGTGTCGCCGTAGACCCACTGGGTGTCGATCACCGAAGTGATCTGCGGCCGCGGCCCCTTGAACAGGTACGGCGGGGTGTAGATCGACACGTTGTGGTTGTACGTGCCGTTGCCGGGGTTGTCGCCCACCGACATCACCCGCCCGTCGGGCATCAGGAACGCGCTGGAGTGGTACGTGCGCGGGATCGGGTCGACGGCCATGCCCGGCTGGTAGGTGTTGGTGGCCGGATCGAACAGCGAGGCCTCGAAGACCGGGTCGGCACGGTCGTGCAGGCCGCCGCCGGTCTCGAAGACCTTGCCGTCGGGCAGCAGCACCGCCGAGACGTACATCTTGCCCTCGGCGCCGGTCTGCGGACGCTTGCCGGCGCCGGTGTCGACCAGGCCCTGCGGGAGGTCGGGTCCGGCGACGTACCCCGGGGAGGGCTTCTTCAGGTCGATGATGTCGGTGATCCGGTTGGCGGCCGGGTTGGTCTCGTTGTTGCCGCCGCCGATGGTCAGCACGCGCTGGTCCTGGGCCGGGGGCAGCAGCACGCTGGCCGACTCGTCCCGCTCGTCCTTCTTGCGCAGGCCCGGCACGTCCGTGATGGTGTTGGCGGCGTAGTCGTAGATCGACGCGCCCGAGCCCTGGGTGCCGTTGCCGAAGGTGTGGCTGCCCGAGTAGAACAGCCGGCCGTCCTGCATCAGGATCATCGACGGGTACAGGCCCCAGTACGACCAGGTCTGGTTGACCTCGTTCATCGGCAGCCACTTGTTCTGGGCCGCCGAGAACTTCTCCGCCGTCACGTTGCCGGTGGAGTCCTCCTTCAGACCGCCGAAGGAGATCACGTCACCGTTGCCGAGGACGGTCGCCGACGGGTACCAGTGCCCGCCGTTCATGTCGTTGGTCCTCGTGTACGTCTCGGTCGCCGGGTCGAAGACGTAGGAGTCCTTCAGGCCCTGGTAGCCGATCTTGCCGTCGGCCGACGGATAGCCCTTGTTGCCGCTCATCACCAGCACCCGGCCGTCCGAGAGCTGCACATGGCCCGAGCAGAACATGTCGACCGGGGTCGGGACGGTCCGGAACGAGCCGTTGGCGGGATCGTAGACGGCCGAGGTGAAGGTGCCCGCGTTGAACTGGGCGATGTCGTTGCCCGAGCCGGCGATCAGCAGCACCTTGCCGTTCTTCAGCACCACCGCGTGCATGGAACGGGTGGGGTTCTTGGCCGGGATCACCTCCCACCTGCCCTTGGCGCACTCCTCCGGGGTGCCGGTGCAGGTGGGCGCCGGGCCGGTCGCGCCGACCTCCTCCATCGCGTAGTCGTCGGTGGTGAGCGTGCCCACGCCGTACACCGAGATGCCCCAGGCGATCTTGTCCGTGCCCGGCGGGACCACGGGCGTACGGACCTGGGTGCGCGCCCAGCCGGCGCTGACCGGCGGGTTCTGCAGGTCGGTCCAGTACTGCCAGCCGGCGACCGTGTCCCGGCGGAAGACGGTCACCGACACGTCCGGGGTGTCGGACCGGTACCAGGCCGACAGGTCGTACTGCTTGCCCGGGGTCACGCCCGGCGCGCAGGCCGAGGTCTCGGTGACCAGCGCCTTGCGGTCGCCGCTGACCCGGCGGGTGAGCTGGACCCGCATCGCCCTGGTACCGGTGCGGGCGTCGGCGACGGTGGTGAAGGAGAAGTCGTTGTCGCCCCAGCCGGACTTCGACCAGCAGGAGGGCATGTCGGAGCCGGCCGGGCCGGCGGTCTCGAAACCGGGGTTGGTGAGCAGGTTCGGCGGTCCGGCCGCGGCCTGCTGCGGTGCGGTGAGCAGCAGGCCCGCGGTCATGGCCCCGACGGCGAGCAGGGCGGCCCGCAGGCGCCTGGTCCGCCGCCGTAGCGTGCGTCGCATGGTGATCGCTGTTCCTCTCTGTGCGGCTCCGTACGGCTCGTGCGTACGGCTCGTACGCACGGGCTCGGCTCGTAGCGGTCAGGGGGTGCGGCGCCCGGCGGCGGCGTGACGGGCCGGGGACCGGCGGCCGGGGCGCGGCAGGTAGACCAGCGCCTCGGTGGCCGCGAAGCGCAGCACGAACGTGGTGACCAGCGCAAGGGCGGTCGCCGGGAGCACGCCGAGGCCGAGCCGGGCGACGAACAGCGCGATCAGCGGGATGCGCAGCAGCAGGTCGGCGTTGGCGAGCAGGGCGAACCGGCCGAGCCGGTCGCCCCAGTGCCGGTGGCGGCGCCGGTCGCGGAAGAGCAGTGCCTCGACGGCCACGAAGTTCCACAGCACGCCCGCCTGGTTGGCGACGACCTCGGCGGGCAGGTAGTGCATCCCGGCCCCGGTGAGCAGCCACAGGGCGGCGAGGTTGGGGACGAAGCCGGACAGTCCGATCAGGCCGAAGCCGATCATCCGGGCCAGCGGGGTCGCCGAGCGCAGCGCGGCCAGGTGCGACAGGAAGCGCAGGCCCTCGCGGGCGGTGGACTTCGACTCCCCGGCGAAGCGCTCCTGGAAGACGAACGGCACCTCGGCGACCGTGCGGGGCCGGCAGCGGACGGCCAGCTCCAGCAGGATCTTGTAGCCGAGCGGGCGCAACGCGGCGGATGCGACGGCCGTGCGGCGCATCGCGAAGAAGCCGCTCATCGGGTCGCTGATGCCGCGCAGGGCGCGCGGGAAGAGGCCCTTGGTCAGCCAGGTGGCGCCACGGGAGACGGCCACCCGGTAGCTGCCGGCCAGGCCGGCGCGGCTGCCGCCGCTGATGTAGCGGGAGGCGACGACGAGTTCGGCGCCGGTGCGCTCGCCCGCGCCGACCAGTTCGGGCACCAGGTGCGGCGGGTGCTGGAGGTCGGCGTCCATGACCACGACCCAGTCGCCGCCGGCCCGCTCCAGCCCGGCGACGACGGCCCCGCCGAGGCCGCCGGAGGCCCGTTCGCGGTGCAGGACGGACACCGGGAAGGGGCAGTCGCGGGCGGCCTTCTCGATCACGTCCGGGGTGTCGTCCGTGGAATCGTCCACGAAGAGGACCTCGTACGGCCGGTGCGCGGGCAGGGCCGCGCAGAGCCGGCGCAGCAGCTCGGTGACGTTCCCGGACTCGTTGAACGTCGGCACGATCACGGTGACGCCGCCGGCCGCCGGGGTCCCGGCGGTCCCGGGTGCGGCGACACCGAGGACCTCCTCGCTCATGACCGGCTCCCGTTCCCGGGCGTGGTCCGGCGGATCTCGATCCGGTCCTCGCCGGTGCCGAACACCGCGACCGGGACCGAATGCTCCAGCGCGGCCTTGACGTTGGGCAGGTTCACCGCGTCGCGGCGCACGGTGGGCGAGGAGACGACGTAGTCGATGTCGCGCCAGCCGCCCGGCAGCGTGGCGGTGACGGCCGGGTCGAGGTCGGCCTTGTAGAACCAGATGGCGCCCGGCCCGGGGACGTAGCCGTGGTGGACGGCGTCGAGCCAGAGCGCGTCGTCGACCAGGATGCGGGTGCGGGCCGGGTCGGGGACCTCGCTGCCGAGCCAGGCCGCGGCCTGCCGGTACGGGGCGTTGGCGTCGACGGTGAGCGCGGTGCGGTCGCCCTCGTACCAGCGCGGCACGACGAAGCCGGCGGCGGCCACGGCCAGCACGGCGACCAGCGCGTACCGGGCGGCGCGCAGCGTCCGGCCCTCGGTGGTGCGCCGGCGCCGGTGCAGCACGGCGTGCCCGATGCTCGCGGCTCCCCCGGCCAGGACCAGGGCGAGGAACGGCAGGGCCTGGATGACGTACATCGCCGGGAGGTAGCCGGAGGGGCGCAGCGCGACCAGCGCCAGGATGACGGCGGCCAGCGCCGGCCCGGCGAGTGCGCGGGCGGTGACCGACCAGCGGAAGGTGACCAGCAGCAGTACGGCTCCGGCCAGTCCGCCGAGCGGCAGGACGGTGTCGTAGTAGAGCCAGGACTCGAAGACGCCGTGCGCGCCGGAGCCCGGGTCGAGGAGGAAGCCGGATCCCTCGCGGCCCATCTGGTACGTGATCCCGCCGATCAGTGAGACGTGCCCGGGGCCGGGCAGGAGTTCGCCGTTGAGGAGGGCGTACAGCGGGTACGAGAAGCCGATGAGCGCGCAGGCGGTGACGGCGCCGGTGACCGCGAACTTGCGGGTGTCGCGGTGGCTGTGCCGCCACATGGTCACCAGCAGTGCCGGCAGCACCACCAGCATCGTCTCCTTGGTGAGGACGGCGGTGGCGGCGGCCAGCCCCGAGGCGAAGTGGTGCCACAAGTGGCGGCTGGGCGAGGCGGCCAGGCAGAAGGCGAGCAGCATCCACAGGACCGCGAGATTGTCGAGGAAGATCTCCCGCTGGAGCACGACCGACAGCGGGGAGAGCCCGAACAGGCCCATGGCCAGCCCTGCGGCCCAGCGCGGCAGCCACAGCCGGCGCGCCAGGACGTACAGCAGGACGCTGGAGGCGGCGGAGACGGCGAGCATCGAGAACCGCATGGGCGCGACGGTCATCGACTCCGGCACGAACAGCGAGGGCAGCCAGGTGAGCGCGGCGACCTGGATCCAGCCGAGCGGCGGGTGGTCGTACCAGTAGGTGTAGTGGGCCAGGCCCTCGCCCTGCTGGACGGCCCAGGCCTGGGCGAGGTAGGTGCCCTCGTCGTCGGACAGGGTCGGGAAGTTCGTGATGTTCCAGCCCTGGACGGCGACGATCGCGAGCAGCAGCGTGCCGCACAGGATCAGGTCCGGGCGGGAGGAGCGAAAGCGGAACGGTGCCCTGTGCTCCCCGGCGGGGCGCGGCCGGAGGCCGGACCGGCCCGGCGCGGGCCGGACGGGCAGCGTGGCGACGTCGGCGGGGACGTCGGTGGTGTCGGTGGCGGCGGTGGACCGGGGATCAGTGGCCGTGGGCAGGGTGGCGGTCACTGGTGGACGTCCTCTCGGGTCTGCGGAGCCGGGACGGTGGTGGTGGCCGGGGCGGCGGCGCCGGTGGGCTCGGTGAGGTGGGCGCCGACGTGGCTGGTCAGCTCCCACTCGTTGCGGCCGCGCTGCTCGCGCCAGACCGCGCGGATCGCCGCGCCGGCGAGCATCACCTGGTAGAACGGCCCGCCGGCGATCAGCTTGAGGTAGTGCACGAAACGGACGCGCAGCCCGTACTGCCGGCCGAAGTCGTGCAGGCCGACGATCTCGAACACGAACGTCACCAGCGCCGTGATCATGGGGAGGAAGGTGACGAACGCGATGCCGACGGGCACGTCGAGGAAGAGGGCGACGGCGAAGTTGACCGGGATGATCACCCCGGAGGCCGCCTGCATGAACGGGGTCATCAGTGTGTAGCGGGCCAGCCAGCGCTGCCCGCGGCCGGGCAGCTGCTTCCAGTCCCTTTTGCGGTAGACCTGCAGGAAGCCCTGGTTCCAGCGGGTGCGCTGCTTGAGCAGGCTCATCAGCGAGCCCGGGGTCTCCTCGCGGGTGACCATGTCGGAGTCGTAGGCGACGACCACCTTCTTGCCGACGGACGACAGCCGTACGCCGAGGTCGCAGTCCTCGGCCAGGCAGTTCTGGTCCCAGCCGCCGGCCGCGCGCAGCACCTCCGTACGGACGAAGACCGTGTTGCCGCCGAGCGGGATGAACCCCTTCTCGGCGTGCAGGTGCAGCCGGGAGCGGAACCAGAAGAAGTACTCCAGGCAGTTGCGCAGGCTGTACCAGCTGGAGTGGAAGTTGATGAGCTGGACCCCGCCCTGGACCACGTCGGCGCCGGTGGCGCGGAAGGCGTGGTCGACGTGGGCGAGCAGCTCGGGGTGGACCTGGTCCTCGGCGTCGAAGACCCCGACGATGTCGCCGCGGCAGTGCGGCAGCGCGGTGTTGAGCGCCTTGGGCTTGTTCTTGGTCTCGTGGTGGTCGACGACCACGCGGACCCGGTGCGGCGCCCGGTCCGCGGCGCGTTCGGCGACCGCCGCCGTCCCGGGGTCGTCGTGCCCGACGACGACGATGATCTCGTAGTCGGAATGGCTCGACTCCAGGAGCCGGTCGATGGTGTGCTCCAGCACGGCCTGCTCGTGGCGGGCCGGCAGGAGCAGCGAGAAGGCCAGCCGGCCGCCTCCGTCGGGGCGGCCGAAGCGGGTGGCGGCGAGCGTCTCGGGCGTCCGCCACGCGTGCATCTGCCACCACAGGGTGAACGCCGCCATCCAGAACAAGGCCAGCGACACAGCAACAATCAGCACAGAGGTGAACAAAAGGCCCCCCACAGGCATGCCGCGGCACCCGGTGGCGCGCGGCGACGTCTGAATCCCCTGAATTCCCCCGGGGACACGCGGGCCCCCCGGCCCGTCTCTTGTACCCCCATCCTAGCCCA
>NZ_RPRY01000649.1 GCF_003949795.1 Streptomyces sp. WAC06614 | reverse complement strand
GGCCGCGGGCTGGTGGCGACGGCCGTGAGGCGGACCACGTGGTCGGCGCAGGAGTCGACGAGGTCCTGGTCGTGGGAGGCCATCACGACGGCGAGCCGCCGGCCGGCGGCGAGGCTGCGCAGCAGTGCGGCGATCTCGTCGCGCACGGCGGTGTCGAGTCCGGCGGTGGGCTCGTCCAGGAGCAGGACGTCGGGGGTGCGGGCGAGGGCCCGGGCGAGGGCGACCCGGCGTTGCTGGCCTCCGGACAGGGCCGTGGGCCGCCGGTCGGGGAGGCCGTCGTCGACCGGGAGGCGGCATTCGCGCAGGAGGCCGAGGACCGTGGAGTCGCTGCGGTCGGGGGCCAGTTCGGCGACGAGGCGGCGGACCTTCATCCTCGGGTTCAGGGCCGATCCGGGGTCCTGTCCGACGTAGGCGACGCGGGAGCGGCGCAGCTGTCGCAGCAGGTCGGGGCGGAGGGTGGGCGGGTGGTGCCCGAGGACGTCCAGGGTGCCGCCGGTAATGACGGCGCCGGGCGGCAGGTGGCCGACGAGGGCGCGCAGCAGGGTGGTCTTGCCGGAGCCCGAGGCACCCGTGAGCGCGGTGACCCGGCCGGCGCGTACGACCATCGAGGTCGGCCGGAGGAGGACGGGGCCGTCGGGGAAGCCGATGGCGAGGTCGGTGAGCACGGCCCGGGGTTCGGCCCGGGGTTCCGCCAGGGGTGCGGAGTCGTTCACGAGGGGGTCACCGCCCGGTGCGCGGGGTGGGCGGCCGACGAGGCCGAGGCGAGGTTGACGGTGAGGGCGAGGAGGGCGATGGCGAGGCTCGGGGCGAGGACGGCCCAGGGGTTGAGCAGGACGCCGGGGGCGTTCTCCCGCACCATCAGCGCCCAGTCGGCGGCCGGTGGCCGGGGGCCGATCTGGAGGAAGCCGGCCATGGCGATCACGTAGACGCCTTCGACGAACCGCAGCCCGAACAGGGCGAGGACGGTGGCGCGGAGGTTGGGCAGCAGCTCGCGCAAGGCGAGGTACGCGAGCCCCTCGCCCCGGATGACGGCGGCCTCGACATAGCCCGAGCGGGCCGCCGGCGCGGCCGCGCCGGCGACGACGCGGACGGCGTACGGGGTGCCGAGGACCGTCGCGGCGACGACGACGGCGCCGCGCCCGCCGCCGGGCCAGGCCAGGGCGACGAGCATGATGCCGAGGACGGACGGGAGCAGGATGGCCACGTCCGCGGCGCGCTCGACGGCGCGGCCGACGGTGGGGCGCAGGACGGCGATGCAGCCGATCAGAGTGGCCGGCAGGGTGACGGCGACGGCCACGAGCAGGGCGCCGGCGATGAGGGCGGTGCCGCCGTGCAGCAGCCGGCTCAGGACGTCCCGGCCGAGCTGGTCCCCGCCGAGGAGCGTGCCCGCGGCGGGCGGTGCGTAGGGGGCGGTGACGGGGGTGTCGAGGGCGTGCGGGGCGAGGAAGGGGCCGCACAGGGCGAGCAGGACGAGGAGGACCCCGGGTGCGGTGCGGCGCAGGGTGCGGGCCCTGGCG
>NZ_RPRY01000648.1 GCF_003949795.1 Streptomyces sp. WAC06614 | reverse complement strand
GGCCGTTCCCCTTCGCCGAGTGCTGTGCCCGTTCGGCGGCAGGCGTGCGTGGCGCCCTGGGGCGGGGGTAGGCGGGGGTGGAGTCGTCCGCCGAGCGTTCGTCGAGCCGTTCGCTGAGCCCGTTCGCCGGACCGCGAGGAGGCGTCATGTCCACCTACCACCCCCGGCAGCACGCGCTACTCACCCCCCGGGAGAGGGCCCACGCACTGCGACGGGGCTGGCACGACCAGATCCTCGGCGCCCTGATGCTCGGGGCTTCGCTGGCCCTGGTGCTCGTTCCGATGGCGACCCAGGACGGTCCGAAGGACGCGCAGGTCAACGAGATGGTGGTCGGTGTGATCCTGATCTTCGTCACCGGCCGGCGCCTCTACCGAGGCGGCGGGGTGCTCTCGGACGTGGTGGTCGGCCTCGGCGGCCTGTGGATGATCGTGTCCCCGTTCCTCCTCGACCTGCAGAACACGGCCGCCGACCACGCCACCCGCGTCCTCGACATCGCGGTGGGCAGCGTCCTGGTCGTCCTGGCGGCCATCTCGCTGCTGGTCCTGCGCGAGGACCGGCAGGCAGCAGGCGGCGAGGCCCACGGCCACCTCGCCCGGCGGACCCGGCACGTACCGGGGCGACGCTGAGGTTTCCGCGAGCCGCGAGCCGCTGCACGAGCCGGCGGCCGCCCGGGGGTCACCCCGTCGCTCAGGCGCTGCCGGCCGGGGAGGGGCGGGGGCCCGCGGCGCGGCGGAGACGGTTGGCGATGGCGAGTCCCAGGCCTTCCTCCGCCGGCAGCGACGCGATGATGAGGTCGCATCCCCGCTCGTCCAGCTCGCGCAGGAACCCGTACAACCCGCGTGCGTAGGCGGCGGTCGAGCCGGGGACCGGCACCACGGCGTGTGCCGTGACCGGCGTGGCGGCGACGGCGGGGGGAAGGAAGACACCCACCTGGTGCCCCTCCTCCTGCGCCCGCTCCGCTTCGGCGACGACCTGGTCGGGCTCGACCAGCACGACGCGCGCACGCGGCGCGTAGTGGGACGGGTGCTGGCCCGGCACCCGGACGGGGCTGGTCTCGGGGACCGCCAGCGGGTACCCCAGGACGGCTTCGAGGTCCTCACGGGTCACCCCGCCGGGGCGGAGGACGGTCGGGGTCCCGCCGGTGACGTCGACGATGGTCGACTCGACGCCGACGTGACAGGGGCCGCCGTCCAGCACGAAATCGACGGCGTCCCCGAGCTCGGCACGGACATGGTCCGCCGTCGTGGGGCTGACCGAGCCGAAGCGGTTGGCGGACGGGGCCGTGACCCCGCCACCGAAGGCGGACAGCAGTGCGAGGGCGACGGGATGGTCGGGTACGCGCACCGCCACCGTCTCCAGACCGCCGGTCGCTTCGAGGGGCACGCGGGGACCGCGTCGCAGGACCAGGGTGAGGGGTCCCGGCCAGAAGTGTTCGGCCAGCACGCGGGCCGCCTCGGGCACGTCCTGGACCCAGTCGTCCAGTTGCTCGGCGCCCCCGATGTGGACGATCAGCGGGTGGGAG
>NZ_RPRY01000647.1 GCF_003949795.1 Streptomyces sp. WAC06614 | reverse complement strand
GTGCTCACGCGGAACCTCCGGAGGGGCGGCGGACGTCGAGGGCGGGCTCGGTGAACCGGTTCGGTCCGCAGGCGAGTTGGTAGATCGGGACCAGGTCCGCGCCCAATCCCAGGGCTGCTGCGGCGCCTTCGGCGTCGTAGCTGCGCAGGGGCCGGGCGAAGAGGCCGTGCGCGGCCATGGCGTAGGAGAGGTGCTGGGCGGTCCAGCCCGCGGCGGCGAGCAGGTCGGCCGCCACCGCTTCGACCGTCGCCGCTTCGACCGTCGCCGCTTCGACCGTCGCCGCTTCGGCCGTCGCCGCTTCGACCGTCGCGGCTTCGGCCCGCCCGGTCTCCCGGGCGGGGGCGGCGTCCGCGGGACCGGCTCCCGTGTCGGCGGTGAACAGCCAGACCAGGTTGCACGCGTCGAGTTCGAACGCCAGGCCCGGCGCGGTGGCGGAGTCCACGAGCAGCGCCCCACGGGCCGCGGCGAGGTCACCGACCCGGCGGGCCGTGCCGTCGAACCCGACCGCGTAGCAGCCGTCCCGCACGCCTTCCACGCCGCGCACCCAGCAGAACAGCCCGATACGGGACCGGGCGGCCCGCAGCGAGCCGAGACCGCGGTCGCTGTCCGCCAGGGTGCGCAGGGCGGTCTCCCAGAGGGCGGCGGGGGCCGGGCGGTGAGCGGCGGTGAAGCCGGAGACACCGCGCGGGGCCCGCCCGCTGTTGCGGGCCCAGACGACCTGGTTCCATGGCGCCCGGCCGACCGGCGCGGGCGCCCCGCCCTCCGTCCCCGCCTCCCGCGCGCCGTCCAGGTCGACATCCCGCTCGGGTGTCATGACGTATCCCGGCACGGCCTCGCCCGGCAGCGGCCCGGCCCATGTCTCGGTCACGCCCGACCGCCCGGCCACGGTGAGCGGCCGGCCCATGGCCCGGCCCAACAGGGCCAGCGAGCCCAGGACATGGCCGGTCTCCAGGCCGGTCAGCACGGCGCGCAGGGGGCCGTAGAACGGCGGGAGCGCCTCGGGCAACGCGAAGGTCCGGACGTGGTCGCCGCCCGGCGCCGCGGCGGTCACGGGCACGCCGAGGGCATCGCCCGCCTCCGGCCGCGGGAACCGAGCGGCACCGCCCTCCTGGACGACCGTCCGTACCGGGAACTTGGCCCGGGGGGACGGGTAGGCCCGGTGCTCCGGGTAGGGGTTGTCGACCTCGAAGCGCACGGGGGCGAAGACGGTCGCGGCCACCTCGTACAACGACACCTCCGGCGCAGGCGGCGCCGCGGCGGGCCAGGCCGTGCGCTCCAACAGGTCCCAGCGCGCGGGCAGGCCCCTGCCGATCGTGTCGCCCCCCAGGCCGGCAACGGCCGACCGCACCCGCTGCCGCTCGGGCCGCGCTTCGGGGTCCACCCGGGTGTCACCGGAGGGCATGGCCATGAGGATCGCCTTCAGCGCGTCCGCGTGCGCAGCAGCGGGGCCGAGGCCGAGAGGGGGCGGGGGTGCAACGACCACGGGGTCAGCCACTTCTTTCGTACGGGACCGGAGGGGAGG
>NZ_RPRY01000646.1 GCF_003949795.1 Streptomyces sp. WAC06614 | reverse complement strand
GGCCGGTCAGGGGGCGTGCGGTGGGGAGGGGGTCAGACCGCCAGGGCCTGCTGGACCTGGGCCAGGCTCGGGTTGGTCATGACCGACTCGGCGCCCGAGGGGGAGACGATGAGGACCGTCGGCACGGTCTGGTTGCCACCGTTGGCCTTCTCGACGAAGGCCGCGGACTCCGGGTCCTGCTCGATGTTGATCTCGGTGTACGCGATGCCTTCCCGGTCCAGCTGGGACTTCAGCCGACGGCAGTAGCCGCACCAGGTCGTGCTGTACATCGTCACGGAACCCTTGTCCTGCATGGCGGGGGCCTCTCCTTCTCGGGGTTGCTCGGGGTTGTTCGGGGTCTCGCCCGAGGGGTGTCGTTACGTCCGGGTAGTCGAACACCGGGAACGGCCCGGACCATTCCCGGGCCCTTCCCGGACGGTCGTTCCCGGACCGCTCCCGGCCTCGTTCAGCCGGCCGTCGGTCGGGGCAGCGGCTCGCCGTACCAGAGCTCGACCAGGCGGGCCGCGATCGAGATGCCCGACGGGGGAAGGACCTCGCCCGCCTCGATCGCCCGGCGCAGGTCCTCGCGGGAGAACCAGCGGGCCTCCTGGATCTCCTCGCCGTCCACCGTGATCTGCGAGGAGACCGCCCGGGCGGTGAAGCCCAGCATCAGGCTGTACGGGAACGGCCAGGGCTGGCTCGCGACGTACTCGACCGAGCCGATCCGTACGCCCGCCTCCTCCCAGACCTCGCGGACCACCGACTGCTCGATGGACTCACCGGGCTCGACGAAGCCGGCCAGGGTGGAGAAGCGGCCCTCGGGCCAGTGCACCTGGCGGCCCAGCAGCGCCCGGTCGTGCTCGTCGGTGACCAGCATGATCACGGCCGGGTCGGTGCGCGGGTAGTGCTCGGCGCCGCAGCCCGGGCAGCGGCGGATGTGCCCGGCCGCGGCGACCACGGTGCGTTCGCCGCAGCGGGAGCAGAAGCGGTGCATGCGCTGCCAGTTCTCCAGCGCCACGGCGTGCACCATCAGGGCGGCGTCGCGGGGGCCGAGCAGCAGCCCGGCCTCGCGCAGGCCCGCCGGGCGGGCCGACTGGTCCATCCGGCCGGGCAGGGCGTCCTTCTGGAGGGCGAAGTAGCTGACGCCGTCCTCGTCGGTGCCGAGGAAGTACCGGTGGGTCTCGGTCACCGGGGCCTCGAAGGCCGGCGTCATCACGATCTCCGTGTCCCCCTCGGGGGTGTCGTCGATCAGGACCTGGCCGCCGGAGACGACGAAGACCCGCGTCGTCGGGTGGCTCCAGGCCGCGGCGAGCCAGGCCTCGTCGAGGCGGTGGTGCGCGGCACGGTCGATCCCGCTGGGCGCGGTGAGCGGGATGGGGCGGGCGACGTGCTCAAGCGAGGTGCTCACTGGTACTTCCAACTCCCCCGGATGAATGGACGACGGGCGGCGGGCGCCGGGCGGACAGGCGCGGGACGGACGGACGGGCGGGCGCCGCCCGTCGTCCATTCATCCGGGGGAGTTGGAAGTACCAGTGAGCACCTCGC
>NZ_RPRY01000645.1 GCF_003949795.1 Streptomyces sp. WAC06614 | reverse complement strand
GGCCTGCGCCCGCCGGGCCTGCGCCCGCCGGGCCGCTCGCCCGCACCGGCGGCCCGGCTCCCGACGAGGCGGCCGGCAGCCCGGGCCCCGGCCCGGCCCCCGATGCGGCGGTCGGCGGCCCCCGGCCGGAGGCCGCCGGCCACGGCGCCGCGGTGGCGCTGGGCCGGGCCTTGGACCCGTACGGGATCGCCGTGGCCGACGGCGTCGACGGCGTGGCCGCTCTGGTGGCCGGCGGCGTGGTGCTGTTCGAGGAGTGGAGCCTCGGACAGGCCGAGGAGCTGAGCCGGCTCGCGCTCGGGCGGACCGCCGCGGTGGTGCCCGTCCGGTGCGACGGGGCGCTCGTCCTGGTCGGGCCCGTGCTGCGGGCCGGGGCCGGGGCCTGTCTCGTCTGTGCCGAGCGCCAGCGGCTGGCCACCGCGGGCGGCCGGGTGCCCTGGTCCAGCCCGCGGCTCCGCCTGGCCGGCCGGCTCGCGCCCCGGTTCACCGACGCACTCGCCGCGCTCACCCACGCCCTGCTCGCCGACGCGGAGGCCGACGCCGACGCCGGCACAGGCCCCGCCACCGAAGCCGGCCCCGCCGCCGACACCCACGCCGACGCCCGCACCGGCACCACCGCCGCCGCCGGCACCCCCGCCCAGGCCGGCCCCGACGCCACCGCCGCCGGGGCCGGCTCAGACGCCGCCGCCGAGGCCGATGCCCGCACCGCCGGCACCGCCGCCGAGGCCGACGACGTTGCTGAGGCCGAAGCCGGAGCCGCCACCCAGGCCGGCCCCGACGCCACCGCCGCCGGGGCCGGCTCAGACGCCGCCACCGAGGCCGATGCCCGCACCGCCGGAGCCGCCGCCGAGGCCGACGACGTTGCCCAGGCCGAAGCCGGAGCCGCCACCCAGGCCGGCCCCGACGCCACCGCCGCCGAGGCCGATGCCCGCACCGCCGGAGCCGCCGCCGAGGCCGGCGACGTTGCCGAGGCCGACGACGTTGCTGAGGCCAAAGCCGAAGCCGCCGCCGAGGCCGACGACGTTGCCGAGGCCGCAGCCGGAGCCGGCCCCGGTGCCGCCGAGACCGGGGCCCCCGTCCCGGCCGTCGTCCACGTCCTGCACCAGGGCCGCGGCACCTGGTCCACCCACCGCGTCCGCCCCGTCGGCGGCTGCGCCGTCTGTCGGCCGTTGCCGGACGACGGGCCGGCGGCGGCCCGGCTGCCCGACGTCGCCGACCCGTTGCCCGATCCGTCCGTGCTGCGCACGCCCAACCCCCGCACCGGCCTCGCCGCCCTCCGTTCCGCGCTGCACGACGAACGGTTCGGCCCGGTCCGCCGGCTCACCCGGGCCGAGGGCTCCGCCTTCGCCCTGACCACCGCCCTGGTCACCGACGGCCGGCCCGGCGACGACGGCGGCTACGGCCGCGGCGCCGACTTCGACGACAGCGGCCGGGTCGCCCTGTTCGAGGCCGTCGAGCGGTTCACCGGCATGCGGCCGACCGGGCACCGCACCGTGCTCCGTGCCTCCTTCGCCGCCCTCGGCCCCGACCGCGCCCTGGACC
>NZ_RPRY01000644.1 GCF_003949795.1 Streptomyces sp. WAC06614 | reverse complement strand
CTCCTGGGCCGCACCCCCCGCCCGGCCCTGGAGGCCTACCGGGAGGCGGTACGCACGAACGCCGCCTGGTCGGCGGCGGCCTGAGGGGCGCCCGAGGCCGGCCCGAACGGGCCGCGGCCTGACGGGCGGGGCCCGCCCCGGCCACCCGCGGCCGGCAGCGTCCCGACGGGCTTCGACGCCCGGGCTTCCGCCGCAGGCCGGGAGGCCCGGCCAGGCCGCCAAGCCCCGGCACGGGCAGGCCGGGAGGCCGCAGGGCCGGGGCGCAGGCCCGGGAGGCCGCCGGGCCGCGGCACGGGCCGGGGCGCAGGGGCGCGGCACGGGCCGGGGCGCAGGCCCGGGCCCTGCCCGGCCGACGAGGCCGAGCCCGGCACCTCCCCGGGCCCCGGGCAGCCGGCCCGGGCGGCGGCCCAGCCGGGCACGCCCCACCCGAACTTCCGCCGCAGGCCGGGAGGCCCGGCCAGGCCGCCGGGCCCCGGCACGGGCCGGGAGGCCGCAGGGCCGCGGCACGGGCCGGCCGACGAGGGCGGGCCTGGGCCGGACGCCACCGGCGGGGCATCGCCTCCCACTTCGCCGGGGCCGCCCCGGCAGCCCCGCCGGGGACCAGGCGGCCCGCCGCCCGGGGGGCGTGGCGCGCGCCGGAAGGGTGACGCCCGGCGGAGCCGGGCGGCTTCGCGGCCAGGCCGCCAGGCCGCAGCCGAGGCCGGGCCACCGGCCCGGCGCCGCGGGCTTGCCCCGCCGACCGCGGCCCGCACTGGCCGGCCCAGCCGGGCGGAGCAGGAGCTCGGCGGCGGCGCCTGCCGGGCCCCGCGGCCAGCCCCCGGCCGGGGCTGACCACCGGCCCGGGCGGCGGGCCGGCCGCCCCCGGCCGACGTGGCCGGGGAGGACCACCGCTGGGCGGCGGCCCAGCCGGGCACGCCCCACCCGAACTTCCGCCGCAGGCCGGGAGGCCGGCCCGGGGCCGGGCCACCGGGCCGCCGGGCCCCGGCACGGGCCGGGGCGCAGGGTCGGGCCCTGCCCGGCCGACGAGGGCGGGCACGGCCCGCGCCGAGCCCCGGGCAGCCGGCCCGGGCGGCGGGTGCCGGCCCGCACGCGGCTCGGCTGCGGCCGCCGCAGGCGGGGTTCGGTTCCGGTGGTCCCCGGGCGCGGTCAGCGTGCCGGGGGCTCGGTGTCAGTGGGGGGTGGGAGACTCGCACTCGTGAGCGAGTTCGCGGCGCGGTGGCTGCTGGCCGAGGAGGGGGACGGGCGGTGGCAGGCCGGCCCGGTCGGCGGGGACGCCGCCGTCCACGGCGTGGCCGAGCCGGCCACGGCCGTGGCCGCCGCCCCGCCCGGCACCCGCTGGGTCTGGCGTTCGACCGCCGCCGTCTACCCCCGCCTGCTCGCCGCAGGCACCCGCGTCGAGCGGTGCTACGACATCGAGGACGCCGAGCTCCTCCTCCTCGGCCACGAAGGCCGCTCCGGCGAGCCCCGCTCCGCCGCCGCGGC
Organism: Streptomyces sp. WAC06614; assembly: GCF_003949795.1. Classification (GTDB taxonomy): domain Bacteria; phylum Actinomycetota; class Actinomycetes; order Streptomycetales; family Streptomycetaceae; genus Streptomyces. The sequence goes on along the minus strand of NZ_RPRY01000644.1, from coordinate 78 downwards.
CTGGGCCCGGCTCCGCGGGGAGCCCGTACCGCCCGACCCGCCCCTGCGCGCCGCCGAGCCCGGCACCCAGTCCTCCCT
>NZ_RPRY01000643.1 GCF_003949795.1 Streptomyces sp. WAC06614 | reverse complement strand
CGCCGCCGGGACGAGGGCGGAGCGGACGGTGCGGGACATGGCGGACGACTCCGTGGGCACGGTGGCGGGTTGCTCGGTCGGGCGCACTCTTTCCCTCCAGGAACGCCCAGGTCAAGCCGGATGTCCGAGCTGCCCCATGCATCCCGTCTGTCCGTACAGGAGGGCATACGACTCGGCCGGACGCGCGGCGCGTTCCGGCCGTCCGACGGCCTGCGCGGCGGGTGCGTCCGGACGGCGTCCGCGGCGGACGGTACGGGCGCTCCCGGAGGTCCGGACCACCGGACGACCCGGGTGTGCCTCGGGCGCCCTCACCCGTGCGCGTGACCGTACGCGGCGGGGCGGGGCGGCGTACGGCATGGTGGACGGATGCAGTTACGCCGTGCCGTGCCCCTCTCCCTCGTCGCGCTCCTCGCCAGCGCCGGGTGCGTGTCCGTCACCCCGCAGGCGACGGCCCCGTCGCGGGGCACCGGCACCCCGGCCGGCGCCCCGGTGCTGCCGCTCGGCCCGCTGCCGCAGGCCTCCGCGGCGCCGCCCGTCCCCGTGCCGGACGACGTCCCGGCACCCGGGTCGTCGCAGGCCCCGGCCAAGGAGCTGGTCCTGCCCGCCCGCAAGCGCCCGGCCAAGCCGACGCCGCCGCGCCGCATCCCCCGCAAGGCCCGCCCGGCGCACCCGCACGGCGTACCGCCGGTTCCGCCCGGGGGTCCGGGGATGGACGCCCTGTGCGAGGCGGCGGAGGGCAACGTCCCGCCCGCGATCGTGGACCTGTGCGTGGGCCAGTACGGACGCCCGTGAAGGGGTGCTGTCAGTCCGTCAGGCGGAAGTGGACGACGGTGACCTCGTCGGTCGGCGCGATGTCGGGGTAGTGGAAGCGCAGGCGGTCCTGGAGCTCGGCCAGATCGCGGAACCCGTCGGCGACCGCGTCCGCGTCGGTCAGTTCGGCCACGGCCCGGGACGTGGTGCCGGTGACCGCACCGGACAGCACCACCTCGTCGTCCGACTCGAACACCATGCGCACCGGGCCCGGTTCGACCGGGTCCCGGAACCGCACCGTGGTCGTCTTCCGCCCGCTGCGCACGGCGTCGAGATAGGCGGGGTGGAAGTACAGGGTCTGTGTCGTGCTGTCCATTCCTCAGACCCTACTCGGGCGCGTCCCCGCACCGGACGGCCGCCCGGCGGGCGCCGGTGGCGGCCCGGAGGCGGCGGACGGCGTCGCCGCCGCGGCGGCGCAGCTCGGTGGGGGCCATCCGGGCCCGCTGGCCGCCGCCCGCGATCAGGGCGTTGACCGGGGTCAGCGGGTCGGCCGCCATCGCCTTGGCCAGCAGCACGCCGAGCACCAGCGGGACCAGGGCCACGGCCAGGGCCGAACCGGCCGCGGACACCTGGGCGATGTGGGGGTGCCGGGCGGGAGCGGTGGTCTCGGTACGGGTCATGGCTCCATTCGAGCAGCGGCGGGCCGACGGGGAATGGGGCGGGCTACTCAGGCCGTTGGCCGTGACGTACTCAGTCGAGGGGCCACAGGCACAGGCACAGGCACGGCGGTAGGTGATCGGCGATGGCATCGGATG
>NZ_RPRY01000642.1 GCF_003949795.1 Streptomyces sp. WAC06614 | reverse complement strand
GTCGGGGACGGTGTTGACGGGGGCGGAGTTGCGGATGGTGGCGACTTCGAGGACGAGCAGCTCGTGGTGCGCGAACCGTTCGAGCACCTTCTGGATGGGCATGACCGCGCTTTCGCCGGGGTTCGCCGGAGTCCCTCCGTAGAGCAGTCCGACGACCTCGACCACGGGCTTGCCGTCGGGGTCGTTCGTCCCCGTGTCGTTGACCACGACCGAGCCCGAGTCGCCGTGCCAGGAGAAGTGCCGCGTGTCCCAGGCCTGCTGGTCCGGACGGGGGTGGGGGGTGACGAGGATGAGGTTGTCCGCCTGCCGTGGCGAGTCGTACATGCCGCTGACGACGCCGCCGGTCTTCTGCGTCCGTCCTCCGTACTTGCGCACCGGGTACTTGCTGCTGGACTCCAGCGGCGTCAGCGGGTGCACTCCGGTGATCTCCCCGATCCCTTCGACGAACGGCCGCCAGCGCTCGCCCGACCGCAGCCGGATCAGCCCCTCGTCCCGGTCCGCGACCCGGCTCTTCCTCCCGTCCGGATTGACCGCGTACTCCTCCGCCCCGGCGACGTACGCGCCGAAGATGTCGGAGCAGAGGAAGCCGTCGACTCCTCTGGGCTGGCCCACCCGGCTCACCAGGGGCAGCGGAGTGAACGCTCCGTCGCCGGTGATCACGTGCTGACACGTGAGGGCGTAGACCTTCCATTCCTGGATCCGGTCCTTGAGGAAGCAGCCGAGGGTGCCCTGGCTGTTGACGCCCTCCGGTCCGAGGTAGGCCCCGCTCGTCAGGGGCCGCAACCGGGGCTCCTTGTCCTCCCGCATGGCCGGGTTGAGCACGCCCGGCGGTCGCTCGGACGCGTGCGGCACGATGCCGCCGATGCCCACCACGTCCGTGGGGATCCCGTCGACCTCCGACGGGATCAGCTCGGCCGCCGCGAGGGCCCGGGCGGGGAACTTCTCGCGGACGAGGACCTTGACGGCCGGTTGCGTGGTGAGGACGCCGCCCACCTCCTTGCCCCCGACCCCGACGAGCAGCACCCCGGGGAGGGCGAAGAGCCGTTCCTTGATCCGGTTCTTGGCCGCGACGATCTCTTCCTCAGTGGTCATGGTGCTCCTCCTCCGGCGGGCCGAGGGCTTCGAGCAGCTGCGCGTACGTCGCGCCGGTCAGGTCGGGCAGGGCGCTGCGGGCCCTGGCGAGCGCCGAGCGCAGCTCCGGGCCCGCGTACCGGGCGTAGGCGGCGTGGACCTGGTCGACGTACTCGCCCAGGGGGACGGCCCCGACGGTGCTCGGCAGCGCGCGTGCGGGGTCGGTGACCGTCTCGGCGAGGTGCCGCACGAGGCCCGGTCCGCCGTCGGCGCTCCAGAGGCCGGCCAGGTCGGGCCGACCGGCGGTGAGCCGGACGAGCTCCTCGCCGTGGTCGTGCCAGAGGCGGAGCAGACGCCGACCGGCGACCGTACGGCCCAGGTCGGCGCGCAGCACGACCGCGGCGGAGCCGAGCGACGACGGCGGGAGCGGGGACGGTGGGAGCACGGACGCGTGCGGGGCAGACGACGCGGGCGCACGAGACGGCGGGGACGGCGGGGAC
>NZ_RPRY01000641.1 GCF_003949795.1 Streptomyces sp. WAC06614 | reverse complement strand
CGCAGGTCCAGCTCATCCCGGCCTCGGCCGCGGAACGGCGGCGGGACGCGGACCAGGTACGGGGCGGGGGGTCGGCGCGGTGCGGCCTGCGGCCGGGGTCACGCGCGGACCCTGGGCACTCTCGTGAATCTGAGGCTCCTCGGGTATGAGAGGCATGAGTTGATGTCTATCAAACACCGGTACGAAACGTACCGGTCGGTGGCACGTGGGTGCGATCAGAAATCGAAGCCGAGTTGGCCTCCGTTTTCCAGCTCCAGCTGTTCCTCGCTGCGGCGCACCTTCTTCAGGTGCCGCCACCGGGGCAGCGCGTCGAGGTAGGCCCACGACAGCCGGTGGTACGGGGTGGGTCCCAGGGTCTCCAGTGCCGCCTTGTGCACCGGGGACGGGTAGCCCGCGTTGGCGGCGAAGCCGAACTCCTCGCAGCCGCCGCCCGCTTCACCGAGGGTGGCCATCATCCGGTCGCGTTCGACCTTGGCGATCACCGAGGCCGCGGCCACGGCGATGCAGGACTGGTCCCCCTTGATCACCGTACGGACCTGCCAGGGTGCGCCGAGGTAGTCGTGCTTGCCGTCGAGGATCACCGCGTCGGGCCGGACGGGCAGGGCGTCGAGGGCCCGTACGGCGGCCAGCCGCAGCGCGGCGGTCATGCCCAGCTCGTCGATCTCCTCGGGGCTCGCGTGTCCGAGCGCGTGGGCCGTGACCCAGGTCGCCAGCACCGCCGCCAGTTCGTCGCGCCGCCTGGGGGTGAGGAGCTTGGAATCGGTGAGCCCCTCGGGCGGCCGGCGCAGACCGGTGATCGCCGCGCACACGGTCACGGGACCGGCCCATGCCCCTCGTCCGACTTCGTCGACCCCGGCGATGACCTTGGCGCCGGTGGTAGCGCGGAGGGAGCGTTCGACGGTGTGGGTGGGTGCTTCGTACGGCATGGCGCCAGCAAGGTTACGCCGCCCGGGGCCCGCTGCGACACCCCGGCCCGGGCGCTGGTCACGGGCGGAGCAGCGGTACCAGCACCTGGTCGAGCAGATCCGCGATCTCGGCGTCCGACCATTCGCTTCCGCACACCTTCGAGCGGTACATCATCATCGCCGGAATCACATCTGCCACATAGTCGCCGGTGGCGTCGGGGCGGACGTCGCCCCGCTCGATTCCGCGCTGCACAAGGGTCTTTACCTGACGGACCGAGGGCTCCGTGAGCACCGAGCGAATCACCGCATGGAACTGCTCCGAGCTCTCGCTGTCGCATTCGTGAAGAAGTGACCGGAGCGCCTGTCCGGGCCGCGAGTGCATCCCGTCACGCATCCGGCGGCAGAGCAGCCGCAGGTCCTCGCGTACGGACCCCTGATCGGGGATCTCGCCCAGCGGGGGGATGCCGGCGCGGAGCACCTCGGCGACGAGGTCGGCCTTGGAGGACCAGCGGCGGTAGACCGCCGCCTTGCCGGTACGGGCGCCGGCGGCGACGCCTTCCATCGTGAGGCCGTTCCAGCCGACGGTGCTGAGCTGGTCGAGCGCGGAGTCGAGGATCGCCCGGACCAGCTCCGGCCCCCGCCGCCGGCTCACCGCGCCCACCACCC
>NZ_RPRY01000640.1 GCF_003949795.1 Streptomyces sp. WAC06614 | reverse complement strand
GGTTCGTGGCGCCGTTCTCGTTCCGGCGGATGACCTGGATCAAGCCGTCGTTCCTGTGGCTGATGCACCGCAGCAACTGGGCCCGCAAGGCTGGGCAGGAGCGGGTGCTCGCGGTGCGGATGAGTCGTGCGGGGTATGGCACCTCTGTACCAGGTCCGGGCCTCGTTCGACGCGCGGACGATCGTGGTCTACCAGGCCTACGCCCCGGCCGTCGCCGAACCGGCGCTGCGGGCCGGGCGGTTCGTGGCGCCGTTCTCGTTCCGGCGGATGACCTGGATCAAGCCGTCGTTCCTGTGGCTGATGCACCGCAGCAACTGGGCCCGCAAGGCTGGGCAGGAGCGGGTGCTCGCGGTGCGGATGAGTCGGGCGGGGTGGGAGGAGGCATTGGAGCGGGCGGTGCTCACCACCGGGGATCCGGGTGCGCCGGCCGGGGCGGACGTGCACGTGCAGTGGGACCCGGAGCGTTCGGCGCGGGGCGCCGCGCTCAACCACTACAGCATCCAGGTCGGCCTCGGCCGTCAGGTGATCCGGACGTTCAACGAGGACTGGATCCTCGGCCTGGCCGACCTGACCCCGACGGTGCGCAAGGCCGCCGCCCTGGTGCAGGCCGGGCGGGCCCAGCAGGCCCGGCGCCTGTTTCCCGAGGAACGCGTCTACCCGTTGCCCGCACCGCTGGAGGCCCGCCTGACCCCGGCCTCGCGCCGGGGTCACGGCTGAGCCGTACGGGGTGCGGCTTCGAGGCGCTTGATCATGCGGCGGAGCACCAGCAAGGGTATGGCGCCGAAGACGCCGAACGACATGTCGATCAGGCTCCACCCGAAGGGGATGCCGCGGATCGGCCCGCAGACGAGGGCCAGCGGGATGACTCCCGCACAGGCGATCATGCCGGCTTCCACGATCCAGATGTTGCGGACGGGGTCGCGGTGGACCCCGTAGAAGAAGACGGCGATGACGAGGTGGGCGAAGGCCAGCCAGTCGGTGCCGTAGAGGAGGAACGGGTAGTCGGCGTCGGCCCGCTCCAGTCCGTCGCCGACCCGGCGCAGCCACGTGTGGTCCACCAGGGAGTTGGCCCCACGCAGTTCGGTGACCAGCGGGAACGCGGTGAGTCCGCTGAGCACCAGACAGACGATGAACAGGGCCAGCCAGACACGGATGCGCCGCAGGAGGGCGTTTCTCTCGCTCATGGGGCAAGGCTAGGACGTTTTCTGAACACGTTCAGTCCCATTCCCTGAACGTGTTCAGTTTTGTGATCGAGTCGACATCACGTCCCGCGGGCTTCGAGGGCGCGTAGACGGTCGGCTGCGGCGTCGGCGGCGTTGCGGGTGCGTTTCACCGCCCGTTCCGCCTCCTTGGCCCGGGCGCGTGCCTCCCGGAGCGCGTGTCGTGCCCGTTCGTGGCGGTCCCGCAGGGTGGCCAGCTCCTCCAGCAGGGCGGACTCCTCGGCCTGGGCGCGTTCCTGGGCCGCCTTCGCCTCGGCCAGGTCGGCCTCGGCCGCTGCCCGGGCGGTGGCCGCCGTCTCGGCGGCCCGGCGGCTCTCGGCCAGTTCCCGGAGCTGTTCGGGGGTGGGGCCGGGAGC
>NZ_RPRY01000065.1 GCF_003949795.1 Streptomyces sp. WAC06614 | reverse complement strand
CACCTGGCCGGGGCCCGGGGGGCCCGGGGCCGTGCCCGGGGAGGGCGCGGGCACGCCAGCGCCCTGCGCACGGTCACCGTCGTACGGCGCGTTCATCGAAACCCCACCTCATCGTCCCCAGGCCGACCGGCCACGGCATCGCTCAACGGTCCACTGTCTCACCCGGGCCGGACGTGCCGTCGCTTTCGGCTCCGGTGTCCGGTGTCTCGTCACTCTGCTGCGTGTCCTCGGCCGCGGCACGTGCCGCGACACGCTTGCGGCTGGCGTACATCTTGATGCCTGCCAGGACGAGGAGAAGCATGCCGCCCGCGATGACGAACATCACGGTCGGGGTGATCTCGGTGGCCTCGACGGTGAACCTGCGTTCCTTGCCGTAGGGCACGCCGTCCTTGGTGTACAGCTGCGCGGTGACCTCGACGGGGCCGCTGGCGGTGGCGTTCGCGGTGAACTTCAGGGTCTGGCTGTGCTGGGCCTGGACGGTGACGTCCTGCTCGGCCTCGCCGCTGTCGCCGAACATCAGGCGGGTGGGGTTGGCGGACTTGATCCGCAGCACCAGCCCGCGGACGTCCTGCACGAGACCGTTCTTGACGGTGACCGGGATGGTCGCGCTGTGTCCCGACAAGGTGGTGTCGGTCTTGGGGATCAGCTGCACCCGCTCGGTGAGACCGATCAGGTACTGCTGGACTCCGTCGCGGTAGGCCTGGGCCTCCTGCGGACGACCGCGCCAGGAGGTGGACATCTCCCGGTTGGTGGTGTTCCCGAACGGGATCTCCACGCGGTCGGGTGCGGAGAGGATCACCTTGAAATGGTCCAGGGTGGTCTGCGTCGTCCGGATCTTCTCGAAGGCGGCCTGCTGGAGCTCCTGTTTGCGCAGCTCGTCGGGGTACTGGCCGGCCCCGGGGACCTGGGTCGTGGCGCCCGGGTCGGGCTTGGCGCCGGCGGCGGCCTCCAGGTCCTGCGGCTGGGTCCAGCGGCCGGGCTGGAGCGCGCGCAGGGCGGTGGCCATCGTCTGGACCTGGCTGGAGCTGGGCATCCGCTGCGGCGCGACGACGAAGCTGCGCTGCTGGTCGGTGTTCTGCAGGTTCAGGGCCAGGCTCTGGGCGAGGAACCGCTGCACCGCGAGGACGGAGTTCCCGGCCTGGAGCATGTCGCCCTGGAAGGCGGTGGACAGCCGGGCGTCGGCGACCACGGCGGTGGCGCCCGCGCCGATGGGCCGGGCCGCGGACGGCGTGTAGCCCAGTCCGCCGCTCTCGGAGAGGCTGTCGCTGCGCGTGAGCACGTTGTGGGCGCCGGCCGAGGTGGCGACGTTGACGATCGAGGGGTCGATGGCGCCGTCGACCGGCCAGGAGAAGTCGGTGGAGGGCGTGACGTGCAGCACGGTCTCGACGGCCTGCTTGGCCTTGTCGGTGGCCGGCCGCAGCTGGCCCAGGGTGCCGGAGACGTCCTTGCCGTGGTGGGCGAGCGAGGCGAGGTCGGGATCGGCGAACGGCAGCGCGACCACCTTCTTGCCCTGGACGGCCGTTTCCAGGGAGCTCAGCCACTTCTCGGCGACGGCCTTGTTGCGGCCGGGGACCGTGCGCCCGTCGGGCAGGCGGACCCGGTAGCCCTTGGTCATCGCGTCGACGGTGTACAGCAGGTCCGGGTCGATGACCCAGGTGATGGGCAGGTCCTTGCCGAGGGTGACCATCCGCTCGAGCCGGCCGCCGGGGGCCAGCTCCGCAGCCAGGTCGTCGTCCCCGAAGACGGGGGTCTGGAGCTCGTCGGAGCCGGTCTCGGCCGTCAGGTGGGTCCCCGAGATCAGGGGCCAGACGTAGCTCACCTGGTAGCGCTTGCCGGCCGTTTCGGGCTGCCAGGGCAGGAAGGTCCGCTCTATACCGAGAACCTGCTCCCCCGAGCGGCCGGTCGACCCCGAGACGGACACCCCGAGCTGGTAGACGCCGTCCTTGTCGAGCTCCAGCTTGTTGACCGGAACCTTGAGCTCGAAGTGCCGGCCGGCCTTGGCGGGCAGGGTGGGGAACTTCACGGCGAACGCCGGGTCGATCTCCTTGCCGTCGCTGCCGGGCCGGTACTCGCCCCGGTCCGCCGCCTCGTCGATCGCGTCCCGGTCCAGCAGTCCGCCGACCCGCAGGCCCACATGGGCGTCCGTGACCGGCTCGTGCCCGGTGTTGACCACCGTGCCGGAGATCGTCAGCGTGTCGCCCTTCACCGGAGCGCTGGGGGTGAAATCGTCCAGCTGGACATCGACCACGCCGCCGCCCGACTCGGCGGCCCGGGCCTGTTCTGCGGGTGTGTAGATCAGCGCGGCGAGGACGGGCGTCCCGGCGAGCAGGACGACGGCGCGCCGCAGCCAGCGGCGCCGGGCAGGGACGGGGGAGGCCCCCTGGTTGACTGCCGCCTCGGCCACGCTCGCCCGTCCCTCGCAGTGTCGGTGGTCGTCGGTATTGCGTCCACGCATGGTAACGAGACCCACTGTGCGCGAGTGCCGCGCCTTGCTCCACATGATCGGGCCGGGCCCGGGGAGCCCGGCTACCGGGGTCGCCGTAAACGAGGACGCCCGGGGCGGGCGGGGCACGTACCCTTTTCTGTTGTGCCGAACGCCAACGAAGACAGTCCCCGTGCCCTCGACCAGGTGCAGCACCACGCGGTGAGCGAGCTGCTGCGGGTCGCCCCTGCCGCCGAAGAGCTCGGCCGCAGGTTCCAGGAGGCCGGTTTCCGCCTCGCCCTGGTCGGCGGCTCGGTTCGTGACGCCCTGCTGGGCCGTCTCGGCAACGATCTCGACTTCACCACCGACGCCCGTCCCGAGGACGTGCTGAAGATCGTCCGGCCGTGGGCGGACTCGGTGTGGGACGTCGGTATCGCCTTCGGCACGATCGGCTGCCAGCGCGGCGGCTTCCAGATCGAGGTGACCACGTACCGGTCGGAGGCCTACGACCGGACCTCGCGCAAGCCCGAGGTGTCCTACGGCGACTCGATCGAGGAGGACCTGGTCCGCCGCGACTTCACGGTCAACGCCATGGCCCTGGCCCTCCCGGAGCTGGAGTTCATCGACCCGCACGGTGGCCTTCGGGATCTCGACGCCCGGATTCTGCGGACCCCCGGTACCCCGGAGGAGTCCTTCTCCGACGACCCGCTGCGCATGATGCGAGCCGCCCGGTTCGCGGCGCAGCTCGACTTCGAGGTCGCCCCCGAGGTCGTCGAGGCGATGATCGCGATGGCCGACCGGATCGAGATCGTCTCGGCCGAGCGGATCCAGGCCGAGCTGAACAAGCTGCTGCTGTCGGACCACCCGCGCAAGGGCCTCGGGCTGCTGGTGGACTCCGGACTGGCCGCGCATGTGCTGCCCGAGTTGCCGGCGCTGCGCCTGGAGAGCGACGAGCACCACCGGCACAAGGACGTCTACCACCACTCGCTGATCGTGCTGGAGCAGGCGATCGACCTGGAGGAGGACGGCCCGGACCTGGTGCTCCGGCTGGCCGCACTGCTCCACGACATCGGCAAGCCCCGCACCCGCCGCTTCGAGAGCGACGGCCGGGTCTCGTTCCACCACCACGAGGTGGTGGGCGCGAAGATGACCAAGAAGCGCATGACCGCGCTGAAGTACTCCAACGACATGATCAAGGACGTGTCCCGGCTGGTGGAGCTGCACCTGCGCTTCCACGGCTACGGCGAGGGCGAGTGGACCGACTCGGCCGTGCGCCGGTACGTCCGCGACGCCGGTCCGCTGCTGGAGCGGCTGCACAAGCTGACCCGCTCGGACTGCACCACGCGCAACAAGCGCAAGGCCAATGCGCTCTCCCGGGCCTACGACGGCCTGGAGGAGCGGATCGCGCAGCTCAAGGAGCAGGAGGAGCTGGACGCCATCCGGCCCGACCTGGACGGCAACGAGATCATGCAGGTGCTGGGTGTGGGCCCCGGTCCGGTGATCGGCAAGGCCTACGCCTATCTGCTGGACCTGCGGCTGGAGCACGGCCCGATGGAGCACGACCAGGCCGTCTCGGCGCTGAAGGAGTGGTGGGCCGGCCAGAGCTGAGCGGTGCCGGGGGCCGATGTTTCACGTGAAACCACGACGGTGTTTCACGTGAAACGTTGCCGCCCCTGCCGCATCAGCCCGACCGCGGTCAGGGCGTAGAGGACCGCGACGCTCACCACCAGGGCCGTGGACCTGCCGTCGGGGGGCAGCATCAGCGCGGCCACCGCCGCCGCGCCGACGAACGCCACGTTGAACAAGACGTCGTAGACGGCGAACACCCGGCCCCGATAGGCATCGTCGATACGGAACTGGACGACGGTGTCGGTGGAGATCTTCGCGCCCTGGGTGGCGAGCCCGAGGGCGAAGGCGGCCACGAGCATCGGGCCGGGGGCGAAGAACAGCCCGAGTGCCGGCACCAGGACCGCCGCACCCGCGGCGCAGACCGTGATCCAGCCGCGGGGGCCGAGCCGCCCGACCGCCCAGGGAGTGACCACGGCGGCTGCGAAGAAGCCAGCCCCGGACACCCCGACGGCCACGCCCAGCAGGGCCATCCCGTCCGCCTCGTTGTCCGACCAGGCGTAGCGGCACAGCATCAGCAGCATCACCGTGAGCGCCCCGTAGCAGAAGCGCATCGCCGTCATGGCGGTCAGGGCACGGGCGGCCTCCCGGCGCTCGGAGAGGTGCCGCAGCCCTTGGGCCATGCCCCGGACGGTCAGCACCACGCCCTCCCACGGGGAGGGGTGCCCCTGGCCCGGGGTGCGGTCGGGGCCGAGCAGTCCGATGCCCAGCCGGAGCGAGACCAGGGCGGCGCCCAGGTAGAACGCGGCGCCCACCAGCACCACCAGGGCGTTGGAGCCGGCGGCCACCAGTTGCAGCAGGAACGCCAGCCCGCCTCCGGCGGTCGCGGCGAGGGTGCCCGCGGTGGGCGAGAGCGCGTTGGCGGTGACGAGCTGGTCCGCGGCGACGACCCGGGGCAGGGAGGCGGCGAGCCCGGCCAGGACGAAGCGGTTGACGGCGGTCACGGACAGTGCGGAGGCGTAGAAGAGCCAGTCCGGCACATGGGCGACGATCAGGACGGCGGTGCCGCAGGCCAGCAGGGCCCGCAGCAGATTGCCGTGGAGCAGGATCTGCCGGCGCCGCCAGCGGTCCAGCAGGACCCCCGCGAAGGGGCCGATGACCGAGTAGGGCAGGAGCAGGACGGCCATGGCGGAGGCGATGGCCGCCGGGGTGGTCTGCTTCTCGGGGGAGAAGACCACGTAGGTGGCGAGCGCGACCTGGTAGACGCCGTCGGCCGCCTGGGACAGCAGTCGTACGGTGAGCAGATGGCGGAAGTCCCTCAGGCGCAGGAGCACGCGCAGGTCCCGTACGGCAGGCATGAGGGCAAGGGTCACATACGCGGAGGGTCCCCGGGCAGATTGCCCAGGGACCCTCCGCGGAAGAGGAGCGGAAGTCCGGGTGTCACGCGGACGCCCGGGAGGCGGCTCAGCGCTCGACTTCGCCCTTGATGAACTTCTCGACGTTCTCGCGGGCTACGTCGTCGAAGTACTGGACCGGCGGGGACTTCATGAAGTACGAGGAGGCCGAGAGGATCGGGCCACCGATGCCGCGGTCCTTGGCGATCTTCGCGGCGCGCACGGCGTCGATGATGACACCGGCGGAGTTCGGGGAGTCCCACACCTCGAGCTTGTACTCGAGGTTCAGCGGGACGTCACCGAAGGCACGGCCCTCGAGGCGGACGTAGGCCCACTTGCGGTCGTCGAGCCAGGCCACGTAGTCGGACGGGCCGATGTGGACGTTCTTCTCGCCGAGCTCCCGGTCGGGGATCTGCGAGGTGACGGCCTGCGTCTTGGAGATCTTCTTGGACTCCAGGCGCTCGCGCTCGAGCATGTTCTTGAAGTCCATGTTGCCGCCGACGTTCAGCTGCATGGTGCGGTCCAGGATGACACCGCGGTCCTCGAACAGCTTCGCCATGACGCGGTGCGTGATGGTCGCGCCGACCTGCGACTTGATGTCGTCGCCGACGATCGGGACACCGGCCTCGGTGAACTTGTCGGCCCACTCCTTGGTGCCGGCGATGAAGACCGGCAGGGCGTTGACGAAGGCGACCTTGGCGTCGATGGCGCACTGGGCGTAGAACTTTGCCGCGTCCTCGGAGCCGACGGGCAGGTAGCAGACCAGGACGTCGACCTGCTTGTCCTTCAGGACCTGGACGACGTCGACCGGGGCCTCGGCGGACTCCTCGATGGTGGCGCGGTAGTACTTGCCGAGCCCGTCGAGGGTGTGGCCGCGCTGGACCGTGACGCCGGACTGCGGGACGTCGCAGATCTTGATGGTGTTGTTCTCGCTGGCGCCGATGGCGTCCGCGAGGTCCAGGCCGACCTTCTTCGCGTCCACGTCGAAGGCGGCGACGAACTCGACGTCACGGACGTGGTAGTCGCCGAACTGGACGTGCATCAGGCCCGGGACCTTGGACGCCGGGTCGGCGTCCTTGTAGTACTCGACGCCCTGCACCAGCGACGCGGCGCAGTTGCCCACGCCGACGATGGCTACGCGAACCGAACCCATTCCGGTTGCTCCCTGTTCGTTCTCGGACGAGGCCTGCGAGATGCAGGGCCTCATTTTGCGGTTTCATCGGGCGGACCGGGACGCCTCTGGTCCCGTCCGGCCCGCTCGCTCTCGATGAGCTCGTTCAGCCAGCGCACTTCGCGCTCCACGGATTCCATCCCGTGCCGCTGCAGCTCGAGCGTGTAGTCGTCGAGGCGCTCCCGGGTGCGTGCGAGCGAGGCACGCATCTTCTCCAGGCGCTCCTCCAACCGGGTGCGGCGGCCCTCCAGCACCCGCATCCGCACCTCGCGTTCGGTCTGACCGAAGAAGGCGAAGCGGGCGGCGAAGGACTCGTCCTCCCAGGTCTCGGGGCCGGTGTGCGACAGGAGCTCCTCGAAGTGCTCCTTACCTGCCGCCGTCAACCGGTAGACGATCTTGGCGCGCCGCCCTGAGAGTGAAGTGGCGACGGCGTCGTCCGGGGCACTGCCCGGTTCTTCGATCAACCAGCCGTTGGCGACCAGCGTCTTGAGGCAGGGATAGAGCGTTCCGTAGCTGAAGGCCCGGAACACCCCCAGCGAGGTGTTGAGCCGCTTGCGCAGCTCGTACCCGTGCATGGGGGACTCGCGAAGCAGGCCGAGGACGGCGAATTCGAGGATGCCCGAGCGTCTGCTCATCCGCCCTCTTCCACCTCCGCCTCAGAGTCCTTTATGCCGAGCTGATGTATCGACTCGATACATCCAGACGATAGAACGGGCTGCAAGGACCAGCAAGGTCAGACGTGGTGACCGGTGTCACATCACCAATTCGTACGAGGCAAGTTGCCTGATTTGGGGTGAACTTCGGCAGAGGTTGGGTTTTGACCGTGCGTAGTCTGTGCGCGTGACACCGGGGGGAACCGGAATCCGTCGCAGCCGCCAGGCACCGCGCCTGCCCGAGGAGTAGTCGTTCCATGAGCGAGCACCGCCGCAAACCGCCGCAGCCGCCCAGTGGCGGCCGCGCAGCGGCCCGCCGGGCCGCCCAGCAGCGCCCAGGACGGGGCGCCACGCCCGCACGCGATGTCCCCACCGCATCCCCGAGCGGAGGCTACAGCCGGCCGGAACCGGCCGGCCGCGCCGAGGGACGCCGTGCCGACCGGCGCGGTAGCGGAGCCCGCGGCGCCGCCGCACCGGGCAAGAAGCGGCTGATCAACTATCCGCGCGCGGACAAGGACGGCTGGCAGCGCTTCGTGCCGTCGTGGAAGCTCGTCGGCGGAACCACCCTGGGCTTCTTCGCGGTCCTCACGGCCGGAGCGGGCATCGGCATCGCGATGGTCGGCACGCCGGACCCGCACCTGGCCGCGCAGGCCCAGAACAACGTCTTCTACTGGGCCGACGGTGAGCAGATGGCCGCCACCGGTGGCAGCACCAACCGGCAGATCGTCCCCATCGACCAGATCCCGAAGTCGATGCAGAACGCGGTGATCGCTGCCGAGAACGAGTCCTTCGAGACCGACAAGGGCGTCGACCCCATGGGCATCGCCCGTGCCGTGGTCAACATGGCCAAGGGCGGCTCGACCCAGGGTGGCTCCACCATCACCCAGCAGTACGTGAAGAACACCTTCCTGGACTCCGAGCAGACGCTCAAGCGCAAGGTCTCGGAGCTGTTCATCTCGATAAAGCTCGGCATGACCGAGGAGAAGCCGACGATCCTCGCCGGCTACCTCAACACCGCCTACTACGGCCGGGACGCCTACGGCATCCAGGCGGCCTCCCGGGCGTACTTCGGCAAGGACTGCAAGGACCTCAACCCCTCCGAGAGCGCCTTCCTCGCCTCGCTGCTCAAAGGCCCCAACCTGTACAACCCCGACGGCGGTATCGGCAGCGCCGCCACCCCCCAGGCCAACACCGACCGCGTCATGAAGCGGTGGGCCTGGGTGCTGGACCGGGAGGTCGAGGTCGGCCGGATGACCGCCGCCGAGCGGGCCCAGTACAAGGACTTCCCGCAGCGCATCGACCCGGAGCAGGCCCGTAACCTGGGCGGCCAGACGGGCTACCTGGTCGAGACGGCCAAGCAGTACGTCATGAAGACCAAGAACCTCACGCCCGAGCAGATGGCCCGCGGCGGGTACCGGATCTACACCACCTTCCAGAAGCCCAAGGTCGACGCGATGACCAAGGCCGTGGAGGAGATCCGCAACGACTTCCTCGACGAGAAGAAGCGACCCGAGTACGACACGTTCGTGCAGTTCGGCGCTGCCTCCGTCGACGTCAAGACCGGGGCGATCGTCGCCCTGTACGGCGGCCCGGGCTGGGACAAGAAGTACTTCAGCAACAACGCCAACACCATCGGTGTCCCGGTCGGCTCGACCTGGAAGCCGTACGTGCTGGCCGCGGCGATGGAGTACGGCACCCAGAACTCCAAGGGCCAGCCCCTGTCGCCCAACAGCAAGTACAACGGCAACGACCTGACCGTCATCACCGACCGCTCCGGCACCCCGCTGCGCGACAACACGGGCAAGCCGTTCAAGCAGAAGAACGAGAGCCCCACCCAGTACGGCTACGTGACCCTCACCGAGGCGATGGAGAAGTCCATCAACACGCCGTTCGCCCAGCTCGTCTTCGACGTCGGCCACGACAAGGTCCGCAAGGTCGCCGAGTCCACGGGCATCCTGAAGGACTCGATGGACCCGGGCAACAACGCCTCGTTCGCGCTCGGCACCTCCACCCCCAGCGCCATCCGCATGGCCGACTCCTACGCGACGTTCGCCGCCTCCGGCACGCACCGCGAGCCGTTCTCGGTCACCAAGGTCATCAAGGACGGCGAGGAGGTCTCCGGCTTCGAGGCGCCCAAGGCGCAGAAGGCCATGGACAACGCCGTCGCCGACAACATCACCAAGGTCCTGGAGAACGTCGTCCAGAACGGCACCGGTACCAAGGCCAAGAAGCTCGGCCGCCCGGCGGCCGGCAAGACCGGTACCACCGACCAGAACAAGTCGGCCTGGTTCGTCGGCTACACCCCGGAGCTGTCCACCGCCGTCACGCTGTTCCGCACCGACCCGAACTCGCAGGACAAGAAGCTCATGTCCATGAACAACGTGGGCGGTGTCGACTCCATCCACGGTGGTGACATCCCCGCCGAGATCTGGACGGAGTACATGAAGGCGGCCCTCCAGGGCCAGCCGGTCAAGCGGTTCCCGGTGGCCGAGGAGCTCGGCACCGTCGCGGACGCCCTCGGCGCCCCCACCCCGTCCCCGTCGGTCGTCCCGTCCCCGTCCGTCTCGGTCTCCCCGTCGCCGAGCGCGTCGGTCTCGCCGAGCCCGTCGCCGTCGAAGGGCGGCGGCAAGCCCTGCAAGCCGTGGGACCTGTACTGCGACCCGACCACCTCGGGCGGCACCACCAACGGCGGCACCACCAGTGGCACCACCAACGGTGGCGTCAGCGGCCCCAGCGGGGAGCCCTCGCCCAGCCAGTCCACCGGGGGCGGCAAGCCCGGACGGCCGGGAGGCAGCACCATCTGGGGCAGCCAGGGCTGACCGGCAGCCCCTCCGAGGCCCTGAGGGCCGTCGCACCGACGGTGCGGCGGCCCTCACCGCATTCACAGCGCCGTACGGCAGGATGAGCGCATGACGAAGGTGCACCAGGACCACCCGGTACATCCGACCCGGCACGACGAGGTCGCGGCGGCCGGCAGTGAGCTGATCGGCGGTCCCTGGGGCCGGTTCGCACGGGCGGGCGGGCAGTGGCTGCACCCGGTCCGGGTGGTGGCGCTCGTCGCGATCGGCATGTTCGCGCTCGGCATGGTGCAGAAACTGCCCTGCTACGACTGGGCGTGGTTCCGCGGGGCCGGATCGCAGTACACCCACGCCTGCTACTCCGACATCCCGCACCTGTACGTGGTCCGCGGCTTCGCCGATCACCTCACGCCCTACTTCGACCGGCTGCCGGGCGACATGGAGTACCTGGAGTACCCCGTCCTGACGGGTCTGTTCATGCAGGTCGCCTCCTGGTTCACGCCGGGCGGAGGGTCCATGCAGCACCGCGAGCAGATCTACTGGATGGTCAACGCGGGCATGCTGATGGCCTGCGCGGCCGTCATCGCCGTGTGCGTCGCCCGTACCCACCGCCGGCGCCCCTGGGACGCGCTGCTGTTCGCCCTGGCCCCCGCCTTCGCCCTGACCGCGACCATCAACTGGGACCTGCTGGCCATCGCCCTGACCGCCGCCGGGATGCTCCTGTGGTCCCGGGGCCGCGCGGTGGCCGCCGGCGTCCTCATCGGGCTGGCCACGGCCGCCAAGCTCTACCCGGTGCTGCTGCTGGGCCCGCTGTTCGTGCTGTGCTGGCGGGCCGGCAAGTGGCGGCCGTTCGGCGCCGCCGCGCTGGGGGCGGCCGGCTCGTGGCTGCTGGTCAACGTGCCCGTCATGCTCGGCGCCTGGGAGGGCTGGACGAAGTTCTACACCTTCAGCCAGGAGCGGCCCATCGACTTCGGGTCCGTCTGGCTGCTCATCTCCCAGCGCACCGGGCTGCCCCTGGACAACGCCAACACCTACGCCACCCTGCTCATGCTGCTGCTGTGCGCCGGGATCGGCCTGCTGGCGCTGACCGCCCCGCGCCGCCCCCGGTTCGCGCAGCTGGCGTTCCTGGTCGTGGCCGTGTTCATCCTGACCAACAAGGTCTACTCGCCGCAGTACGTGCTCTGGCTGATCCCACTGGCCGCGCTCGCCCGGCCCCGCTGGCGGGACTTCCTGATCTGGCAGGCCTGCGAGGTCGCGTACTTCCTGGGCATCTGGCTGTACCTCGCCTACACCACCAGCGGGGACAAGCACCAGGGACTGCCCGTGGAGGGCTACCAGCTCGCGATCGCCGCGCACCTGCTCGGCACGCTCTACCTGTGCGCGGTCGTCGTCCGCGACATCCTGCTGCCCGAGCGGGACGTCGTCCGCCGGGACGGCTCCGACGATCCCTCGGGGGGCGTCCTGGACGGGGCCCCGGACGTGTTCACGCTGGGGACCGCCGGAAGCCCCGCGAGGGCGCCGCAGTACGCGACGCCCTCGCCGGGACAGCGGGTCGAGTGGGGCGTGGGGCCCAAGGCCTGACGCCGGTGACTCAGGCGTCGACCAGGCGGTCGAACTGGGTCGTGGTGTGCCGCAGGTGGGCCACCAGCTCGTCGCCGACCTTCGGCTCGGTGGCGTCCGAAGGAACGAACAGGATCGACACCTGCATGTGCGGCGGCTCGGCGAACCAGCGCTGCTTGCCCGCCCAGACGAACGGCGACAGGTTCCGGTTCACCGTCGCGAGGCCCGCGCGGGCCACGCCCTTGGCCCGCGGCATGACCCCGTGCAGCGCCTTGGGCGCCTCCAGGCCCACCCCGTGCGAGGTGCCGCCGGCGACCACGACCAGCCAGCCGTCGGAGGCGGCCTTCTGCTGGCGGTAGCCGAACCGGTCTCCCTTGACCACACGGGTCACGTCGAGCACCGAGCCGCGGTACTCCGTCGCGTCGTGGTCACCCAGCCACAGCCGGGTGCCGATGCGGGCCCGGAACCGGGTCTGCGGGAACTGCTGCTGCAGGCGGGCGAGGTCCTCGGCCCGCAGGTGGCTGACGAACATCGTGTGCAGCGGCAGCCGGGCCGCGCGCAGCCGGTCCATCCACTGGATGACCTCCTCGACGGCGTCCGAGCCGTCCGGGCGGTCCAGCGGGAGGTGGATGGCGAAGCCCTCCAGACGGACGTCCTCGATCGCCAGGGCCAGCTGGCCGAGGTCCTGCTCGGAGACGCCGTGCCGCTTCATCGAGCTCATCACCTCGATGACGACCCGGACGCCCACCAGCGCCCGGACGCCGTCCACCGAGGACACCGAGCGGATCACCCGGTCCGGCAGCGGAACCGGTTCCTCACCCCGGCGGAACGGGGTGAGGACCAGCAGGTCGCCGCTGAACAGGTCCTTGATGCGCGCGGCCTCGTACGTCGTACCCACGGCCAGGATGTCGGCGCCCAGCCGGGTCGCCTCCTCCGCCAGCCGGTCGTGGCCGAAGCCGTAGCCGTTGCCCTTGCAGACCGGGATCATGCCCGGGAACTGGTCCAGCACCTGCTTCTGGTGCGCACGCCAGCGCGCGGTGTCGACGTAGAGCGTGAGCGCCATGGCCCGTCCAGCACCTTTCTCGATTACAGCGGGGAAGAGGGGATCAGGTGATCAGCGGCGCGACATGTAGATGTCCAGCGCCTTGTGCAGCAGCTTGTTGAGCGGGAAGTCCCACTCGCCGACGTACTCGACGGCCTCGCCGCCCGTACCGACCTTGAACTGGATGAGGCCGAACAGGTGGTCGTTCTCGTCCAGGGTGTCGCTGATGCCGCGCAGGTCGTACACGCTCGCGCCGAGCGCATAGGCGTCGCGGAGCATGCGCCACTGCATCGCGTTCGACGGGCGGACCTCGCGCTTGTGGTTGGCCGAGGCGCCGTAGGAGTACCAGACGTGCTGGCCCACGGTGATCATCGTGGCGGCGGCCAGCGGCTCGCCCTCGTGCTTGGCGATGTACAGCCGCATGCGGTTGGGGTCCTCGGAGTTGAGGGCCGTCCACTGGCGCTGGAAGTAGCTGAGCGGGCGCGGGCGGAACTTGTCGCGCACGGCCGTGACCTCGTAGAGCTCCTGCCACACCGGCAGGTCGTCGTAGCCGCCCTGGACGACCTCGACGCCGGCCTTCTCCGCCTTCTTGATGTTGCGGCGCCACAGCTGGTTGAAGCCCTTGAGGACGTCGTCCAGCGAGCGGTTGGCCAGCGGCACCTGGAAGACGTAGCGCGGCTGGACGTCGCCGAAGCCGGCGCCGCCGTCCTCGCCCTGCTGCCAGCCCATCCGGCGCAGCTTGTCGGACACCTCGAAGGCACGCGGCTCGATGTGCGTGGCCTGGACGTCCCGCAGGCGCTTGACCTCGGGGTCCTGGATGCCGGACTTGATGGCCGCCGCGTCCCAGCGGCGGATCACGACCGGCGGGCCCATCTTCACCGTGAAGGCACCCTGGTGCTTGAGGTGGGCCAGCATCGGCTGGAGCCACTCCTCCAGGTTCGGGGCGTACCAGTTGATGACGGGGCCCTCGGGCAGGTACGCGAGGTACCGCTTCACCTTGGGCAGCTGGCGGTACAGCACGAGCGCGACGCCGACGAGTTCACCGTTGCCGTCGAACCAGCCGAGGTTCTCCGACCGCCACTCGTTCTTGACGTCGGCCCATGCCGGGACCTGGCAGTGGCTCGCCGAGGGCAGGGTCTGGAGATAAGCCAGATGCTGCTCTCGGCTGATGGTCCTCAGGGACAGGCTCATGCGGGGCGCTCCTCCGGCGGCTTCGCTGGGTATGGCGCGAAGCCTACTGCGACAAGGCCGCCACCCATCTGGGGGACGGGGGGCGACCTGTCCGGGAGGTGCCCCGGTCAGCCGATCAGGCCGCCGAACAGGCCGCCGTGCGACATCCCCAGGTAGAAGCCGAAGCCGGCGGCCCCGAGCCCAATGATCAAGGCGAATCGCTCGCGCGTGGTCACCGAGATGAACTGTCCGTAGAGGCCGGTGGCGATGCCGATCAGCCCGGTCCAGGACGTCAGCAGGTGGAGGTTGTAGAAGAAGGCCGTGACGAACGACACGACGCCCATGACCAGGGTCACCGCGAGCAGGGCGTCCTGGACGGGATGGGCCTTGCCGTCGGACGCCAGCAGTGAGATGTCGGGCTGGGGACGCATTGCCTGTGCCATGAGGGGTACCTCCCGGCGGAGAACGACGTGCCGCGGGGCACTGCCGGCCTCGTCCGGCCCGCATAGCACCGCGCACACCCGATGTGTACAGATTGTGGCCCTCTGCTGCCGGATTTCAACCGGAAGGACGGGACCAGGTACTGTGTACGGTCTGCACAGGTGTCTGCTCAGACACCGTGCACACGCATCACGACCCTCCTGCCACGGAACGACCGTGGCCGCTGAGTCCAAAGGAGGTGGGTTCCACATGCGTCACTACGAGGTGATGGTCATCCTCGACCCCGATCTGGAGGAGCGCGCTGTCGCCCCCCTGATCGAGAACTTCCTCTCCGTCGTCCGTGAGGGCAACGGAAAGGTCGAGAAGGTCGACACCTGGGGCCGTCGTCGTCTCGCTTACGAGATCAAGAAGAAGCCCGAGGGCATCTACTCGGTCATCGACCTGCAGGCCGAGCCTGCGGTCGTCAAGGAGCTCGACCGCCAGATGAACCTGAACGAGTCGGTCCTCCGGACCAAGGTCCTCCGTCCCGAGACCCACTGAACCCCTTCGGTTCAGCGGTAATCGGGTTCGAGTAGCACAGCAGCCAGAAGCAATCCCCGCCGAGAGGTTCATCCATGGCAGGCGAGACCGTCATCACGGTCGTCGGCAATCTCGTCGACGACCCCGAGCTGCGCTTCACCCCCTCGGGTGCGGCGGTCGCGAAGTTCCGTGTCGCGTCCACTCCCCGCACCTTCGACCGCCAGACCAACGAGTGGAAGGACGGCGAGAGCCTGTTCCTGACCTGCTCGGTGTGGCGGCAGGCGGCTGAGAACGTCGCCGAGTCGCTCCAGCGCGGTATGCGCGTCGTCGTACAGGGCCGGCTCCGCCAGCGCTCTTACGAGGACCGCGAGGGTGTCAAGCGCACGGTCTTCGAGCTGGAGGTCGACGAGGTCGGTCCCAGCCTGCGCAATGCCACGGCGAAGGTCACCAAGACCACCGGTCGGGGTGGTCAGGGTGGCTACGGCGGCGGTCAGCAGGGCGGCGGCGGTGGCAGCTGGGGTGGAAACTCCGGCGGCCCGCAGGGCGGCGGAGCTCCCTCCGACGACCCGTGGGCGTCCAGCGCGCCGGCCGGCGGCGGCCAGGGCGGCGGTGGCGGCTGGGGTGGAAACTCCGGCGGTTCCGGCGGCGGCTACTCGGACGAGCCGCCCTTCTAGGGCAGCCCGTACCCATACTTCTTGATCACACAGGAGAAACACCATGGCGAAGCCGCCTGTGCGCAAGCCTAAGAAGAAGGTCTGCGCGTTCTGCAAGGACAAGACCGCGTACGTGGACTACAAGGACACGAACATGCTGCGGAAGTTCATTTCCGACCGCGGCAAGATCCGTGCCCGCCGCGTCACCGGCAACTGCACGCAGCACCAGCGTGACGTCGCCACGGCCGTGAAGAACAGCCGTGAGATGGCGCTGCTGCCCTACACGTCCACCGCGCGCTAAGGAAAGGGTGACCGACTGATGAAGATCATCCTGACCCACGAGGTGTCCGGCCTCGGCACCGCCGGTGACGTCGTCGACGTCAAGGACGGCTACGCTCGCAACTACCTGGTCCCGCGCGGTTTCGCGATCCGCTGGACCAAGGGTGGCGAGAAGGACGTGGCGCAGATCCGCCGCGCCCGCAAGATCCACGAGATCGCGACCATCGAGCAGGCCAACGAGGTCAAGTCCTCGCTGGAGGGCCTGAAGGTCCGTCTGGCCGTCCGCTCCGGCGACGCCGGCCGTCTCTTCGGCTCCGTCACCCAGGCCGACGTCGCCACGGCGATCGAGTCCGCGGGTGGCCCGAAGGTCGACAAGCGTCGTGTCGAGCTGGGCTCGCCGATCAAGACCCTGGGTGCGCACCAGGTCTCCGTGCGTCTGCACGCCGAGGTCGTCGCGCAGCTGGGCGTCGAGGTCGTCGCCGCCTGAGTGCAGCGCTGAACGAAGCGAAGGGCCGCACCCTCCGGGGTGCGGCCCTTCGCCGTGTTCCACGGTGTTTCACGTGAAACGAGCCCGGCTCGTTTCACGTGAAACACCGCTCCTAGCGCGTGGCGCCCGTGACCAGCCAGCCGCCCGAGCGGGCCCGTAGCTGGAGGGTGACCATCCGGACCAGCATCATCAGCGTCATCGCCCACCACAGGGTCGTCAGCCCCCCGCCGACCACCGGGACGAGCAGCGCGGCCGGGGCGAACACGGCGAGGGTCAGCAGCATGGCGCGGGCCAGATAGGGACCGTCACCGGCGCCCATCAGCACCCCGTCCAGGACGAACACGATCCCGGAGACCGGCTGGGAGACCGCGACCACCAGGAGTGCCGGGAGCAGGGCGTCCTTGACGGCCGGGTCGCTGGTGAAGAGCGGGATGAACAGCGGCCGGGTGACGATCACGAGCAGGCCCAGCACGATGCCCGAGCCGATGCCCCACTGCACCATCCGCCGGCACACGGCCTTGGCGCCCTGGGTGTCCGCAGCCCCCAGATAGCGGCCGATGATGGCCTGTCCGGCGATGGCGATGGCGTCGAGGGCGAAGGCGAGCAGGCTCCACAGGGAGAGCAGGATCTGGTGCGCGGCGATGTCGGCGTCCCCGAGCCGGGCGGCCACGGCGGTGGCGATCATCAGGACGGCGCGCAGGGAGAGGGTCCGCACCAGCAACGGCGCACCCGCCTGGGCGCAGGCCCGGATCCCGGCCGCGTCGGGACGCAGCGAGGCACGGTGGGCCCGGGCGCCGCGGACCACGACGACCAGGTAGGCGCCGGCCATGGCGCACTGGGCGAGGACCGTGCCCCAGGCGGAGCCGGCGATGCCCAGCCCGGCGCCGTAGACCAGGCCGATGTTCAGGGCGGTGTTGAGGGCGAAGCCTCCGACGGCCACGTAGAGCGGTGTACGGGTGTCCTGGAGCCCCCGGAGGACGCCGGTGGCGGCCAGCACCACCAGCATGGCCGGAATGCCGAGGGCGGAGATGCGGAGATAGGTGACGGCGTAGGGGGCGACGGTGTCGGAGGCGCCCAGGAGCGAGCTCAGCCAGGGAGCGGTGGGCAGGACGACGGCCACGACGCCGGCGCCGAGCAGCAGGGCCAGCCAGATGCCGTCCATGCCCTGCCGGATGGCCGCCTGGAGGTCGCCCGCGCCGACCCGGCGGGAGACGGCCGCGGTGGTGGCGTAGGCGAGGAAGACGAAGACGCTCACGGCCGTCGTCAGGAGCGCGGCCGCCACGCCGAGACCGGCGAGCTGGGGGGTGCCGAGATGTCCGACGATGGCGCTGTCGGCCATCACGAAGAGGGGCTCGGCGACGAGCGCCCCGAACGCGGGGACCGCGAGGGCGAGGATCTCGCGGTCGTGCTGTCTCGACGCCGTCTTCGCGGGCGCGGATGCCTGTCTCATGCGCTCGAATCTAATCTTCCACAGGTAATAGACGCAAGGCTGTTGGGACTCTTACTTGCGGCCCGACTCGGGCGTTCGTTCCAGCTCTGTGGAAAGGATCTTCGGGAAGGTCCCAAGTTTTTTCTCCTGCACAGCCCGTGGATGGAGAATGTGCAGGTCAGGGTGGGTGCCATAGGGTCTCGGGTGATTTTGTCCACAGCGTCGTCCCCCGGTCCGTGCACAGGCCGGACCGAGTTACCCACAGCATTGGGCCGGTCATCCACATCTCATCCACACAGCCTGTGGATAACAAGATTGGCTGACGTCGCCGACGGCCCTACCGTTGTGCGTTGCCCGATGCGCCACACGCCGTTTCGGGTGTCCCATTTGTCAGAGCCGTGTCGTAGAAAGAGTCGCACGGTGAGGTCCGCGCTGCGGACGGGAGGAGGCGGCCCGGTGAGCATCTCCGAGCCCATGGACGACCCCTGGGCCGACAGCGGTCCGGGTGACCGTCTGCCCGTCACCCGACAGCGCCGGGCCGAAGGCCGCGGCCGGGGCGAGGAACAGCACGAGCGGGGCCGCGAGGGCTCTTGGGACGACTCCGGCAGCGGTGGCGGGGGCGGCGGATTCGAGCGCGTCCCCCCGCAGGACCTGGGCGCGGAGCAGTCGGTGCTCGGCGGCATGCTGCTCTCCAAGGACGCCATCGCCGAAGTGGTCGAGGTGATCAAGGGCCACGACTTCTACCGGCCCTCCCACGAGACGATCTTCCAGGCGATCCTCGACCTGTACGCCAAGGGCGAGCCGGCCGACCCCATTACGGTCGGCGCCGAGCTGACCCGCCGCGGGGAGATCAACAAGGTCGGCGGCGCCTCCTACCTGCACACGCTGGTCCAGTCGGTGCCGACCGCCGCGAACGCCGCGTACTACGCGGAGATCGTCCACGAGCGGGCCGTGCTACGTCGCCTCGTGGCGGCGGGTACGAAGATCACACAGATGGGCTACGCGGCCGACGGCGACGTCGACGAGATCGTCAACAGCGCCCAGGCCGAGATCTACGCCGTCACCGAGCAGCGGACCTCCGAGGACTACCTCCCGCTCGGCGACATCATGGAAGGCGCACTCGACGAGATCGAGGCCATCGGCTCGCGCAGCGGCCAGATGTCGGGCGTACCGACCGGCTTCACCGACCTGGACTCCCTGACCAACGGTCTGCACCCCGGCCAGATGATCGTCATCGCGGCCCGTCCCGCCATGGGTAAGTCCACGCTGGCGCTGGACTTCGCCCGGGCGGCGTCCATCAAGAGCAACCTGCCGAGCGTGATCTTCTCCCTCGAGATGGGGCGCAACGAGATCGCGATGCGCCTGCTGTCCGCCGAGGCCCGGGTGGCCCTGCACCACATGCGTTCCGGCACCATGACGGACGACGACTGGACCCGGCTGGCCCGCCGGATGCCGGACGTCTCCGCCGCCCCGCTCTACATCGACGACTCCCCCAACCTGTCGATGATGGAGATCCGGGCCAAGTGCCGCCGCCTGAAGCAGCGCAACGACCTCCAGCTCGTCGTCATCGACTACCTCCAGCTGATGCAGTCGGGTGGCTCGCGCCGTCCCGAGAGCCGTCAGCAGGAGGTCTCCGACATGTCGCGAAACCTCAAGCTGCTCGCCAAGGAGCTGGAGGTCCCGGTGATCGCGCTGTCGCAGCTGAACCGTGGCCCCGAGCAGCGCACCGACAAGAAGCCGATGGTCTCCGACCTGCGTGAGTCGGGTTCCATCGAGCAGGACGCCGACATGGTGATCCTGCTGCACCGCGAGGACGCCTACGAGAAGGAGTCCCCGCGTGCCGGTGAGGCGGACCTGATCGTCGCCAAGCACCGTAACGGCCCCACGGCCACCATCACCGTCGCGTTCCAGGGCCACTACTCGCGCTTCGTGGACATGGCCAACACGTAGCATCTCGGCCATGACTGACGCACCCGCAGATCTGGCCCTGCTCCCCGCCACCCGGCGCGCCCTGCTCCACCGGATCGCCGTGGCCCAGGCCGAGGGGCGCGCGCCGTCCCTGGTGGCGGCCGTCGCCCGGGGCGGGGAGATCGTCTGGGAGGGTGCCCGGTCGATGATCGGCGACCACGCCCCGGACGGCGACGTGCAGTACCGGATCGGATCGATCAGCAAGACCTTCACCGCGGTCCTGGTGATGCGCCTGCGCGACGAGGGCCTGCTCGACCTCGGGGACGCGCTGGAGAAGCACCTGCCCGGCACGGCCGCCGGCGACGTGACCGTCGCCCAGCTCCTGGCGCACTCCGGCGGCCTGGCCGCCGAGACCCCCGGCGCGTGGTGGGAGCGCAGCCCGGCCGCACTACGGCCCGAGCTGGCGGACGTCCTGGGGCCGGAGCCGTTCCGGCACGCCCCCGGCCGGCGCCACCACTACTCCAACCCCGGTTACACCCTTCTGGGTTCGCTGGTCGAGGCGGTCCGCGGGCGGCCGTGGGCGGAGGTGCTCCAGGAGGAGGTCCTCGGCCCGCTGGGCCTGGACCGGACCACCGCACAGCCGTCGGCGCCGCACGCGGGCGGCTGGGCGGTGCACCCGTGGGCCGACGTGATGATGCCGGAGCCCGCCGAGGACCTCGGACTGATGGCACCGGCCGGCCAGCTCTGGTCGACCACCCGCGACCTGGCCCGGTTCGCGCTGTTCCTGGCCGGGGGCGACGAGCGGGTGCTGAGCGCGGACTCGGTCCGGGAGATGCGCACGGCGGCCTCCCCGCCCGAGCCGGGGCTCGCCGAGGCCGGGTACGGGCTGGGCCTGCAACTGGCACGGGCGGGGGACCGGCTGCTGGCCGGGCACAGCGGGTCGCTGCCGGGGTTCGTGGCGGGGCTGTGGCTGAGCGAGGCCGATGACGTCGCGGCGGTGGTGCTGGCCAACTGCACCTCGGGGGTGGCGGCGTCGGCGCTGGCCATGGATCTGGTGGGGATCGTCGCGGACGCGGAGCCGCGGATCCCCGACCCCTGGCGACCGTTCCGGGAGGCCGATCCGGTGGCGGTGGAGCTGGCGGGGCCCTGGTACTGGGGCACGGCGCCGCACCTGGTGAAGCTGCGTGCCGACGGCATGCTGGAACTGGGCCCGGTGGCCGCGCAGGGCCGCACCTCGCGGTTCGCACCGGCCGCGGACGGCACGTGGACCGGGCTGACGGGCTACTACGCGGGGGAGACCCTGCGGGCGGTGCGCAGGGCCGACGGCAGCGTGAGCCATCTGGACCTGGCCTCGTTCGTGTTCACGCGCGAGCCCTACGACCAGGACGCGCCCGTGCCCGGCGGTGTCGACCCGCAGGGCTGGCGCGGTATCGGCTGAGACTCCGGCGGGGCCTGCCCGGCCCCGCCGGCGGTGTCAGAGCGCGAGCTTGAACCCGACGTGGGAGGCCTCGAAGCCGAGCCGCTCGTAGAAGCGGTGGGCATCGGTACGGGTGGCGTCGGAGGTGAGCTGGATGAGTCGGCAGTCGGCGCGGCGGGCGGTATCGATGGCCCATTCCAGCAGCACCGTGCCCAGGCCGCTGCCGCGTTCGTCGGCATGGACCCGCACCCCTTCGACGAGGGCGCGGGTGGCGCCCCTGCGGGACAGGCCGGGCAGGAAGGTCAGCTGAAGGGTGCCGACGACCCGTTCGTCGCGGACCGCGACGACCAGCTGCTGGTGAGGGTCGCCGCACAGGTCCTTGAAGGCCTCGACGTACGGGGTGAGGTCGTCGGGCGACTCACGGGTGGCGCCGAGCGGGTCGTCGGCCAGCATCGCGACGATGGCGGGCAGGTCCGTCTCCACGGCGGGCCGGATCGTGAGTCCGTCGGTAGCGGGGGTGCCGGGCATGCGGGGGTCCTTTCTCAGCCGGCGGCCACGGTGAGCGGGGCCCAGCGGCGGGTCCGGTCACCGGGCAGGTCGGGTACGGAACGGGTCATGACGGCATTGAACGCGACCGACTGCATCCCGTGCGCCTTGAGCCAGTCGATCAGCTCGTGGTGGCGTACGTCGATGTCGGTGCGCAGCGGCCGGTCGGTGCGGGCCGCGAGGGCGCCGACCAGTGCCTGGGCGGTGGCGGTGTCCTCGGCGATCAGCGGGCCGATCACATGGGTCTGCATATTGGGCCACGCCGCCGTGTAGCCGGTGAGCCGGCCCGTGGTGTCCTCGGCCACGAGGAAGAGGTCCGAGAAGGCCGGCAGCCTGGTGAGGACATGGGTGCGGTCGGTGCCGAACACCTCGGCGTCCAGGGCCAGGATGCGGGGGAGGTCCTCCGCGGTCGCCGGGCGGACGGTCGACCGGGCGGGGGTCGCGGCGGGGCCTGCGCCAGGTTCTGCGGCGATGTCGAGCGAGAAGGGGCCGGTGAGCATCTCGGTCCGGCCGACGACCTGGAAGCCGAGGTCCTCGTAGAGCGGCTGCCCGAAGGGCGTGGCATGGAGGGTGAGGGGGACGCCCTGGAGCACGTTGTCGCAGACATGGGTCATCAGCCGGCGGCCCAGGCCCTGGCGGGCGTAGCGCTCGGCGACGAGGACCATGCCGACGGCGGCGAGCTCCGGAGCGGTGACCGAGGCGCCGTACGAGGTGACCACGCAGGCGGCGGCGAGCCCGTGTCCGTCGGGGGCGTCGACGCCGTATCCCGTGCCGGCGCTCAGGAGCAGTCCCCACTTGTGCTCCTCGCGGGGCCAGCCGCGGTCGTCGGAGAGGTCGGCGCAGCGCGCGAGATCCTCAAGGGTGAGCCGGCGGATCGTCGGGGCGGTGAGCTGAGGTGAAGTCACCGGGCCAGAGTGGATCAATGGCCGGGGGGCGTCCAGGGGTTTTGGGCCGCAGGTTTGGGGCGGCCTCGACTCGGTCCACGTTTCACGTGAAACATGGACCGAAGCTGACGCGAAACAGGCCGATGCTGACGTGAAACAGTCGTTGTTCCTCGTAGCCCGTTCTGTGTTCCCGGGCGAACGCCCGCGTTGTTTCACGTGAAACACGCATTCCCCGCCGCTCGGCATCGCCGGGAGTGCCGCAAGGGAATGACGACCGGTTAGCCTCACCCCCATGACCCTCCTGCACCTGTTCGATCTCGACGGAACGCTGATGCACGGCTCGGCGGCCCCGGTGGAGATTTCGCGCCAGCTCGGGCTCGATGCCGAGATCGCCGAGCTGGAGCGGGCCTTCAGCGCCCGCGAGATCGGGCCACCCGAGTTCGCGGTCGGGCTGCATGCGCTCTGGTCCGGGCTGTCCTCGGCGCAGGTACGGTCCGCGTTCGACGGGGCGCCCTGGCTGACCGGCATCCGTGAGGTCTGGCAGGAGATCCGTGACCGCGGGGACTACTGCGCGGTGATCTCGCTGTCCCCGTCCTTCTTCGTGGAAATGCTGCTGGAGTGGGGTGTGCACGCCGCCCACGGTTCGCTCTTCCCCGAGGTCCCCTTCACCCGACCCGTGGACGTGACGGGGATCCTGACGCCCGAGGGCAAGGTCGTGGTCGCCGACCGGCTGTGCGAGCGCTTCGGGGTCACCCGGGCCGACTGCGTCGCGTACGGCGACTCGATGACGGACGCCGCACTGTTCGCCGCCGTCCCGGTGTCCGTGGCGGTCAATGCGCGACCGCACATCGCGGCCCTGGCCACCCATGTCTACGAGGGACGCGATCTGCGCGAGGCATATCGGCTGGTCGGGGATTCCCGGCCCTCGGTCGAGGCATCTTAAGAGGAAAGGGGGTTCACGGCTCGGATTTCTCGCAATTGCCCGCAAGCGGCCTGCGTACCTGGCATATTGCGAAGCCCGGGACCACGGATTCGAGACCGTGGCGTGTGCAGACCGACCGAGATCCTCGAAGCGAGGCACCGCATGGACGCTCCGCCCACCAGTTCGGCCAGACGGAAGGTGGCCCGGATATCCACCGCGGGCAAGGCGATCGAACCCTCCCCCGATGCCGTGCTCATCCGCCGCACCCTCACCGAGATCGGCCCCGTCGCCGACAAGGTCACCTCGTACTTCTACGCCCTGGTCTTCACAGGCCATCCCGAGCTGCGGGCGATGTTCCCCGTCGCCATGGACGTCCAGCGTGACCGACTGCTCAAGGCCCTGCTGACGGCTGCCGAGCACATCGACGACCCCGACACCCTCGTCCCGTACCTGCGCCGGCTGGGGACCGGACACCGCAAGTACGGCACCCTGCCCCAGCACTACCCGGCGGTCGGCGAGGCGCTGATCAACGCGTTGACCCGGTACGCCGAGCACTCCTGGGGACCCGAGGCCGAGGCCGCCTGGGTCCGGGCGTACACCTCGATCTCCCAGATCATGATCGACGCGGCGGCCGAGGACGAGCTGAAGTCCCCGCCCTGGTGGCAGGCCGAGGTGGTCTCGCACGACCTGCGCACCCCGGACATCGCGGTGCTGACCGTCCGCCCCGACCAGCCGTACCCCTTCCTCGCGGGCCAGTACGCCAGCCTGGAGACCCCGTGGTGGCCACGGGTGTGGCGGCACTACTCCTTCGCCTCGGCCCCCCGCCCGGACGGGCTGCTGTCCTTCCACGTCAAGGCCGTGCCCGCGGGCTGGGTCTCCAATGCGCTGGTCCGGCACGCCCGCCCCGGGGACGTCCTGCGGCTGGGCCCCCCGGCCGGCTCCATGGTGGTGGACCACTCCACCGACAACGGGATGCTGTGCCTGGCCGGAGGCACCGGCATCGCGCCCATCAAGGCACTGATCGAGGACGTGGCCGAGCACGGGGAACGCCGGCCGGTGGAGGTCTTCTTCGGGGCGCGCAGCGACAGCGACCTCTACGACAAGGACACCCTGCTCGGACTCCAGCGCTCGCACCCCTGGCTGTCGGTGCGCCCCGTGGTGGGCGACGGCCTCGCCGGCCAGCTTCCGCAGGCCGTCGGCGAGCACGGACCGTGGAACTCCTACGACGCCTTCATCTCGGGACCGCCCGCGATGATCCGCAGCGGGGTGGACGCGCTCAAGCGGATCGGGATTCCAGGAGAACGGATTCGCCACGACGCGCTGGAGGAACTGGCGGGCGTGGCCGGCTGACCAGGGCGCCACAGGCCGCCCCGCGCCGCCCCTGGCCGCCGCCTCCTGCGACCCCGGCCCCTGGGGCCCGCCGCCCCGGCCCCGCCGCCCTGCCCCGACCCCGCCGGATCAGCCCAGGTCGGGCGCGTGCATCGCGCGGACGCCCTCGATGTTGCCGTCCAGGTAGTGCCGCAGGGACAGCGGGACGAGGTGGACCGCGGCGATACCCACCCGGCTGAAGGGCACCCGGACGATCTCGTACTCGCCCTCGGGCTGCTCGACCTCGGGCCCGTGCCGCAGGCTGGGGTCCATCGAGACGAGCCGGCACACGAAGAAGTGCTGCACCTTCACCCCCCGCACCCCGCCGTCGGCGATGTGCTCGACGGTGTCGACGAAGCAGGGCACCACATCGGTGATCTTCGCGCCGAGCTCTTCGTGGAGTTCGCGGTGCAGGGCCTCGACCACGGTGGCGTCGCTGGGCTCCACGCCGCCGCCGGGCGTGAGCCAGTACGGGTCGACACCGGGCTTGGTGCGCTTGATGAGGATCAGGTCGCCGCCGTCGAGCAGGATCGCGCGGGCGGTGCGTTTGACCACGGGACGTTCGGTCATGGGAGAAGAGTGGCCCAGGAACTCCTGTCTGAAACGCCCCGCCCACCACAGGAACCCCCGCCCGGCCGGGGTACGGCCCCCCGCAGCGCGCCCCGGCTCACCACCGGTCGGCGGCCCGCAGCAGCCGGTCATGGGCCCGTCCGAGGTGGGCGAGCGCGAGCTCCCCGGTCCGTACGACGAGGAACCAGGTGCGCAGCGGCGGCACCGGGGGCTCCAGCAGGGCCACCACCTGCCCGCGGTCCAGGGCCTCCTGGCACAGGTAGCGGGGCAGTACGGCGAGCCCGGCCCCGGCCCGTACGCATTCCAGGACGGCCCGCAGATCGGGCACGACCACGGTGGCGGCGGCCGTCGGCGAGGCGTCGAAGACGGCGCTCCAGTACCGGCCGACCAGGGGCAGCGACTCGTGCACGTCCACCAGCGGAATGCCGTCCAGCGCGGCCGGGCCCTTCGCCCCGAGCACGCCGGGGTCGACCAGCGCGGCCCAGTAGGGCGCGGCCAGCAGCACGTGCTCCTCGTCGCACAGCGCCGTCGCGGCGAACAGCCCTCCGCGCGGCCGGGCGGTGGTGACGACCAGGTCGTGGTGGCCCGCGGCGAGGCCGTCCAGCACCTCCTGGGCGCCGGTGACCTCGGTGACCCGCAACCCCTGGCCCTGACCGACCAGCGGGGCGAGCGCGGGCAGGACGCGCAGCCCCAGGAATTCGGGCGGCCCCGCGACGTGCAGGGTGCGGGCGTGGGAGCCGCCGGCGGGGTCGTCCTCGGCCTCGGTGAGGGCCAGCAGGGCGTCCAGGTGCGGGGCGGCCTTGTGGGCGAGTTCGTCGCCGACGGCGGTGGGCGTGACCCCCCGGGCCCGGCGGTGGAACAGGGGGCGGCCCAGCTGCCGTTCCAGGGTGCGGATCTGTGAGGTCACGGCGGGCTGGGACAGCCCGAGCAGGGCCGCGGCCCTCGTGAAAGAGCCGGCCCGGTGCACCGCGACGAAGGTGCGCAGCAGGGCCAGGTCCATGGCTGCCCCTCTCCATGAGACCTTCAACTATAAATAAGTCGATAGGTCCCTGTCGCTACCGTGATTGGACTCTGACAGAGAGTCAACTAGCCTTGTCCGCGTGGTTCTTCGCGCGCGGAATTCCGCGTGGGGACCCGCGGCGGTCCGAGCCACGAGGGGGGAGGCTCGGACCGCTCCCGCCTGCTACGTCGCGGCGAGGTCCAGCGCCCTGAGCACATCGGCGACGAGGTCCACGGTGTCCTCGGCGCCGGCGGAGAACCGGACGAATCCCTCCGCGACCGCATCGCCTCCCCACCGCCCGCGCCGCTCGGCGGTGGACCGTACTCCACCGAAGCTCGTGGCGTCCTCGACCAGTTCCAGAGCGGCCAGGAACCGCTCGGCGTACGCCCGGCCGGGCAGGGCGAAGGAGACCACCGAGCCGTAGCCCCGCATCTGCCGGGCGGCCGTGCGGTGGGCGGGATCGCCGGGCAGCCCCGGGTAGCGCAGTCCGGTGACCTCCGGGCGGCCGGCCAGCGCCTCGGCCACGGCCAGCGCGTTGTCCCACTGCCGATGCGTGCGCAGCTGGAGCGTGGCCAGGGAACGGTGGGCGAGCCAGGCCTCCATGGGCCCGGGGATCGCCCCGACGACCTTGCGCCACTGCCGGATCCCCGCCGCGAGCCGTGGATCGCGGCAGGTGACATGGCCGAGCAGCAGATCACCGTGCCCGGTGAGGCCCTTGGTCCCGCTGGCCACGGAGAAGTCCGCCCCCAGCTCCAGCGGCCGCTGGCCGAGCGGGGTGGCCAGGGTGTTGTCGACGGCGACCAGGGCGCCGGCGGCGTGCGCGGCCTCGGCCAGGCGCCGTACGTCGCACACGTCGAGGCCCGGGTTGGACGGCGTCTCGATCCACAGCAGCCGGGCCCCGTCGAGGACGCCGAGCTGGGCGTCGTCCGCGGTGGGGGCCGTGCGGACCTCGACCCCGTACGCCTCCAGCTGCGCCCGGACCAGCGGCAGGGCCTGGTAACCGTCGTCGGGCAGGACCACGGTGTCCCCGGCCCGGGTCTGCGACAGCAGGACGGCGGAGACCGCGGCCATCCCGGAGGCGAGGACGACCGTCTCGGCGGACTCGTCGCCGGGCGCCTCCAGTTCGGCGATCGCCCGCTCCAGCAGGGTCCAGGTCGGGTTGGTGTCGCGGCCGTAGGTGTACGGTCCCTCGACCTCGCCGGGGAGGTGGAAGTGGGCGGCGAAGACCGGTCCGGGAAGGGGTGGTTCGTTCTTCACGGGCTCGGGCAGCCCGGCCCGTACGGCGCGGGTGCCGTCGCCGAGGGAGGCGGACGGGGACGGGGGCCGGGCTGCCCGAGCCCGTGAAGAACGAACCACCCCTTCCC
>NZ_RPRY01000639.1 GCF_003949795.1 Streptomyces sp. WAC06614 | reverse complement strand
CCCCGGACTTCGCCGTCCTGTCGGCCGGCCGCGCCCCCGCCACCCCCCGTGAGGTCCTGCTCGCCGCCCTCTTCGCCGAGGTCCTCGACCTCGACTCCGTCAGCGCCGACGACAGCTTCTTCGACCTCGGCGGCCACTCGCTGCTCGCCACCCGGCTCATCAGCCGCATCCGTACCGAAGCCGGCGCCGAACTCACCGTCCGCGCCCTGTTCGAGACCCCCACGGTCGCGGCCCTCGCCGCCGCCCTGGACGGGGCGGCCACCGCCCGCCAGGCCCTCGTGCCCCAGGACCGACCAGAGGAGGTCCCGCTCTCCCACGCCCAGCGCCGGATGTGGTTCCTCAGCCACTTCGACGGCCCCAGCGGCACCTACAACCTCGGCCTGTCGCTGCGGCTGCGCGGCCGCGTAGACGCCTCGGCCCTGGAGGCGGCCCTCGCCGACCTCACCGCGCGCCACGAGGCCCTGCGCACCGTCTTCCCCGACACCGACGGCCGCCCCCGCCAGCTCGTCCTGGCCCCGGCCGACCCGGCCTCGCGCCCCCTGCTGCACCGCGCCACCGTGTCCGCGCCGGCCCTGGACGAGGAGCTCGCCCGCGCCGCGGGCGAGGGCTTCGACATCACCCGTGAGATCCCCCTGCGCGCGCACCTGCTCACCCTCGCCGAGGACGACCACGTCCTGCTGGTGGTCGTGCACCACATCGCCGGCGACGGCTGGTCCCTGGCCCCGCTGGCCCGTGACCTCGGCCAGGCCTACGCGGCCCGGCTGGACGGCCGCGCACCGGAGTTCACCCCGCTGCCGGTCCAGTACGCCGACTACACCCTGTGGCAGCGCGAGGTCCTCGGTGACGAGGACGACCCGGCGAGCGAGCTGTCCCGCCAGGTCGACCACTGGCGTGCGGCCCTGGCGGGCCTGCCCGAGGAGCTGGCGCTCCCGACGGACCGGCCCCGCCCGGCCCGGCTGAGCTACCGCGGCGAGACCCTCGCCTTCACCGTCCCGGCCGCCCTGCGCACCCGCCTGGACGCGCTGGCCCGTACCTCGGGCACGAGCCTGTTCATGGTCGTCCAGGCGGCGCTGGCGACGCTGCTGCACCGGCTCGGTGCGGGGACCGACATCCCGCTCGGCTCCCCGGTCGCCGGCCGTACCGACGAGTCCCTCGACGAGCTCGTGGGCTTCTTCGTCAACACCCTGGTGCTGCGTACGGACCTCTCGGGCGATCCCACCTTCCGGGAACTGCTGGACCGGGTCCGGGAGACGGACCTGGCGGCCTACGCCAACCAGGACGTGCCCTTCGAGCGCCTGGTCGACGCCCTCGACCCCGAGCGCTCCATGGCCCGCCACCCCCTCTTCCAGGTCTCCTTCCAGCTCCAGAACATCCCCTCCGACCAGCTCGCCCTGCCCGGCGTCGAGGTGACCCCCCAGCCGGTCCGCCTGGACACCGCCAAGTTCGACCTCTCCTTCACCCTCGCGGAGGGGGAGTCGGGGTTGGAGGGCAGTGTCGAGTACGCGGTGGATCTGTTCGACCGGGTGACGGTGGAGTCGTTGGCGGGTCGTCTGGTGGCGGTGTTGGAGGCGGTCGCGGCCGATCCGG
>NZ_RPRY01000638.1 GCF_003949795.1 Streptomyces sp. WAC06614 | reverse complement strand
GTGCGGGGCGGGCAGGAGGGCACCGGGGGCGGCCGCGTCCGGCAGGTGGGCCCCGAAGGGGTCACCGACCGCCGCGAGCCGGCTGCCGTCCTCGAACACGGCCTCCACCATCACCTCGGTCACCACGTCCGCCACGCCCGGCAGGACGTCGTCCGGCCCGAGCACCGACCGGCCGCGCGCGAGGGCCTCGGCGAGGCGGAGACCGTCCCGGGCCGCCTCGCAGACGGTGTCCGCGACGATCGCCGTGGCCTCGGGGACGTTCAGCTTCAGGCCGCGGGCGCGGCGGGCACGGGCGAGTTCGGCGGTGGTGAACAGCAACAACCGGTCACGCTCGGTGGGCGTCAGTGGCATGTCGTTCACTCTGACACTGACTGAAAATTCAGTCAATAGACGGGACAGCGAAACGTCCCTGCCTCTTCGGGGAGGCAGGGACGAGGGTCGTCAGTGCTGCTGGAGCCCGGCCAGTTCGGCCTCGACGGCGCCGCGCATCAGCTCGCGGGCGTGGCCGATCCTGATCCCTCCGCTGAGCCAGCGCATGCTGAGTCCTTCCAGCAGGGCGGTGAGCCGCTCGGCCGCGGCGGCGAGCGACGAGGCCGGCGCCATCGGCTGGACCTGCCCCAGCAGCGCGGCGACCTCCTGGACCCAGACGAGGGTGGCCCGGGCGAGGTCCTCGCGCAGCACCTCGTCGAAGACGGCGCTCGCCCGCAGTTCGCCCCAGGCCGCGCTGTTCTCCCGTACCTCGACGGTGTCCTGGAGCTCCAGCAGGAGGGTCTCCTCCAGCTCCTCGCGGGGGCTGAGCGGAGGGTCGGACGGATCGCGCTCCGTGGTGTACCGCTCGGCGCGGTCGTTGATGAACTCCAGGGTCTGACGCAGGACCCCGGTGCGGTCCTTGAAGTGGTAGTAGATCAGGGCGGTGGACACCCCTGCCTCGGCCGCGAGTTCCTCCACGCGCAGCCCGCGGACACCGCGCCGGGCGATGACCCGGGCGGCCGCTTCGAGGATCTGAGTGCTGCGAGACGCCATGTCAGGCACCTTACCCGGGCGCGCCGGGGCAGGAGTACACGGCCCGTTCAGCCCCGACGGTACTGGTCGACGAGGATCGTGACGGAGCCGTCCGCGGGCGCGTCGAGCAGCCGGACGACGGCGATGCGGCGGTGGTCCGGGCTGCGGACGCAGAACGGGCGCCGCTCCCCCAGTGCGCTGAACGGCAGGGCCGTGACGGGTCGGGTCCCGATGCCTCGTTCGCACGCGGCGGCGGTCGGCTCGGCGCCGTCGGGCAGATGGACGTCCGAGGCCTCCGACGGCACGAAGGCCCGCCCTTCCCGGGCGAGGTACCAGGCGGCCGTGTCCGCCGGCACCACCTGGCCGGCCTCCAGGTCGAACTCGTAGCCCGAGTCGGGGGCGGTCAGCTTCGTCCGGGCGTAGCCGGGCCGGTAGGCCCCGGCGTCCCCGTCGTCCCCGTCCGGGACGTCGAACCAGTACACGGCTCCGGCGGCCGCCAGCAGGGTCCCGGCCACCGCCAGCGCCACCGCCGGCAGCCGCCGTCCGCGCCGCGACGCGGGCGGCCGGGGCGGGGCGGGCGGCGGGGG
>NZ_RPRY01000637.1 GCF_003949795.1 Streptomyces sp. WAC06614 | reverse complement strand
GAGGGATCCGGTCCGGGGGCGGGTCAGATCAGGGAGGCGTAGAGGCTCGGGCGGCGGTCGCGCAGGTACGGGTTGTTCTCGCGGGAGGCCGCGAGGAGCTCGGGGTCGACCTCGCCGAGCACCAGCTCCTCGCCGCGGCCGGCGCGTGTGCGGGTCGCGCCGTCCGGGGCGGCCAGGCAGCTCAGCCCGACGAACTCGAACTCGCCCTCGGGCCCGGTCCGGTTGACGTACGCGATGTACATCTGGCTCTCGAAGGCCCGGACGGGCACGAGCTGCTCGGCGACGAACTGGAACGGGTGCATCTGGGCGGTCGGCACCAGGAGGAGGTCGGTGCCGGCCAGGGCGTGGGCGCGGACGTTCTCCGGGAACTCGACGTCGTAGCAGATCATGATCCCGATGCGCAGGCCCGCGTACTCGACCTGGACGACGGGGGTGTCGCCGGGGGTGAAGGCGTCCTGCTCGAAGCAGCCGAAGAGGTGGGTCTTGCGGTAGTTCGCGAGCGGGCTGCCGTCGGGGCCGAGGAGCTGGGCGGAGTTGTGGACCGTGCCGGTCTCCGCGTCGCGCTCGGGGTACCCGTAGAGGACCGCGAGGCCGTGGCGCCGGGCGATCTCGCCGATGGCGCGGGCCGACATGCCGTCGCGGGTCTCGGCGTAGGAGGGGACGTCCGCCAGGTCCAGCGCGTAGCCGGTGAGGAACATCTCCGAGGTCACGAGGAGCCCGGCCCCGCCCTGTGCGGCGCGCGCGGCGGCCTCGTCGAGCGCCTTGAGGTTCTCGGCGACGTCGCCGAGCCGTCCGGAGCTCTGGAGGAGGGCGATGCGCAGCGGGGGCATGGGCGTACCTCTGGGACAGGTGGGGGTGGTGTGCGGTCCTTAGAAGGTACGTTTCGCCGTCCGGCCGCAACAAGGCGGGGATGTTGCGCGCTACTGAACGATTCGTTGCGCGTTCTGGCGCTTCGACGGCGATTCGTTGCGCGCGGGGCCGGGTTCTTGATCAGCGGCGCAGCAGGAGGGTGGCGAAGCCCCAGGTGGGACGGTACGTCGTCAGCCATTCGGTACGGTGCTCGGCCGCCACGGCCAGCGCTTCGGCGTGGTCCGGGTGCTCCGGGTGGTCCAGCGCCCAGGCGGCCAGGGAGCCGCTCCAGGACCACTCGTAGTCGTCGAGCTCCTCGCGGGTGCTGAGGTGACCGTACACCGGCGTCCAGCCGGCGCGGGTGACCAGGTCGAGGGTGCCGGGGAGGTCGGCGAGCTCGCCCATCACCTCGACGGCGGCGGGGGCGGGGGGGTGCTCCCAGTAGCCCTCCCCGACGAGGAGGTACCCGCCGGGCGCGAGGTGCCGCGCGGCGGCGTCGAGGGTGCCCTGCAGGCCGCCGAAGGCGTGGGTGGCGCCGACGCTGAGGACGAGGTCGTACGGGTACGGGGCGGTGTGCTCCGCGGCGGGCCGATGGTGCAGCGCGAGCCGGCCGGCGAGGCCCCGGGCCTCGGCGGAGGCACGGGCGAGGGCGAGGGCGGGACCGGAGAGGTCGACTCCGTCGGCCGTGGCGGTGGGGTGTGCGGCGAGGGCGCGGAGCAGCCATTCGGCCTGGCCGCAGCCGAGGTCCAGGAGGCGGGG
>NZ_RPRY01000636.1 GCF_003949795.1 Streptomyces sp. WAC06614 | reverse complement strand
GTTCCGGGCGCGGGCGGGGGTGCGGACCCGGACCCGGGCGCGGGCGGGGTCGGTGCCCCGCCGTTGGTGTGCCTGCTGGACCTGGCCGGGATCCGGGCCTCCGCCGCCGCCCTGACCTCGGCCTTCGCCGCCGCACTGCCGCCCGGCACCCCCGTGCTGCACGCCTTCGCGGTCAAGGCCGCGCCGCTGGTGCCGGTCCTGGCCCTGCTGGCCGACGCCGGCCTGGGCTGCGAGGTGGCCAGCCCCGGCGAACTGGCACTGGCCCGGGCCGCGGGGCTCACCCCGGACCGGATCGTGCTGGACTCCCCCGCCAAGACCACGGCCGAGCTGCGCGAGGCCCTGGCCCTGGGCATCGCCCTCAACGCCGACAACGAGCAGGAGCTGCACCGCCTGGACGCCCTGGTGGCCCGCGCACCGGCCGGGACGGCCCTCCCGCCCCTGGGCGTACGGGTCAACCCGCAGACCGGGGCGGGCACCATCGGCGCGCTCTCCACGGCCACCTCGACCTCGAAGTTCGGCATCGGGCTGCGCGACCCGGGCGCCCGGGCCCGGCTGCTGCGCGCCTACGCCGAACGCCCCTGGCTGACCCGGCTGCACACCCACTCCGGCTCCCAGGGCGTCCCGCTGCCGCTGATCGCGCGGGGCGTGCGGGAGGTGCACGCCCTGGCCGAGGAGATCAACGCCGAGGCGGTGCGGCGGACCGGACGCCGGCAGGTCGACACGGTGGACATCGGCGGCGGACTGCCCGTCAACTTCGCCTCCGACGACGGGACGCCGACGTACGAGGAGTACGTACGGGCGCTGCGGGAGGCCGCGCCCGGGCTGTTCGGCGGCTCGTACGGGCTGGTCACCGAGTTCGGGCGGGCGCTGCTGGCCAAGCACGGGCTGGTGGTCGCCCGCGTCGAGTACACCAAGACCACCGGCGGCCGGCCGATCGCCGTGACCCACGCCGGGGTCCAGCTCGCGACCCGCACGGTGTACGCGCCCGCGTCATGGCCCCTGCGGATCCTGGCCTACGACGCCGAGGGCCGGCCGAAGGGCGGGCCGGCGGTGGCCCAGGACGTGGCGGGGCCGGCGTGCTTCGCGGGCGACCTGCTGGCCGAGGACCGGGCGCTGCCGCTGCTGGCACCGGGCGACCTGATCGCCGTGCCGGACACGGGCGCGTACTTCTTCACGGCGCACTACGGCTACAACAGCCTGCCCCGGCCGGCCGTCCACGGCTTCACGGTCGGCCCGGAGGGCAAGACCCGCTTCGCCCTGGCCCGGCCGGCCCAGACCCCGTCCGAGCTGGTCGCCGAGGCGGGCGGCGCCCTCCGCGACGCGCTGCGCCAGGCCTAGGGGGTGTCGTACGGCACGAACACACTGAGCCGATAGGTGTTCGGGTGCTCCAGCCGCCCGCAGAACACGTCCATGCGGACGGTGTCCCATTCGATGGACGGCTCCTCCCGCCGCAGCCGCTGCAGCTCGGCCTTCCAGGCGTCCGGGTCCTGGGTGGAGAACACCGCCTCCCAGCGCCCGGCCCCTTCGCCGAACCGCTCGGCCCACTCCCGCCGCTCGCGCTCCTGCTGCCGCTTCCTCTTCCGCTGCCCCGGCACCACCCCACCCTGTCCGTCCCCCACCCGTAC
>NZ_RPRY01000635.1 GCF_003949795.1 Streptomyces sp. WAC06614 | reverse complement strand
CGACCAAGCTCAGGCCGCCGCCGCCCGTCTCGACCGCACCCGGACCGCCGGCTGCCCGGTAGGAGGCGCGGCAGGAGACGCTGCCGGAGAACGCCACGCCTGGACGCAGCCCGCGCCCTCGGCTTCGGCATGGTCGAGCGCCTCCCGGACTTCGTCCCGCTGCTCGGCGAGCTGCGCGCCCGGCTCGCCCGCGGCCGGCACAAGGCCCTCGCCGAGAGCCTGCTGCCCCGCCGGCAGCTCGACGACCG
This sequence comes from Streptomyces sp. WAC06614, assembly GCF_003949795.1. Classification (GTDB taxonomy): domain Bacteria; phylum Actinomycetota; class Actinomycetes; order Streptomycetales; family Streptomycetaceae; genus Streptomyces. The sequence goes on along the minus strand of NZ_RPRY01000635.1, from coordinate 1,382 downwards.
CAACGACAACGTCCAGCGGCTGCTGCGCGTGCTGGACCGCGACGGCTCCGCCGGGCTGCTGTCCAGCGCCATGGACGGCGGGGTGACCGTCGAGCTGTTCGACGACCGCAGGACCCCGTACTGGGCGGTCTTCAAGGTGAACCGGACCGGGGACGGGACGTACGCGAGCGACGCGAACGACGGCCGGGACATGGAGTACATCACCTCGGCGCTGGTCCAGGAGTCCGCATCGCACGACAAGAGTTCCCGCACCGGTGTCGAGGGCGTCCTCGGCCTGTCCGGCCGACCCGACTCCGGAAAGGGCACGTGGAAGAGCGTCGGCGGCGCGGGCGGACTCGCCCACGCGTCGGGCGGGGCACGGCGCCGGGGCGACGTCCGCCGCGGCCAGTTCGGGATGAAGGCCGTCGCGGACAGCTCCGCCCGCTCGGCGAAGACCGACGTGCCGATCTCGGCGACCCTCGAACTGTACAAGGGCGGCGGCCGGTTGGAGACGGCCCGGCTCGACCGTCTGACACTGGTCCAGCGCATCCTGCGCAAGGACCTGGAGGCCCTCTCCCGGGTGCAGCTCCCGGCCGCCGATCACCACCTCGCCGCCCGGGGACCGGGCGACCGCGGCACCGCGCTCGGCGCCTGGCGGGCGGGCGGGGTGCGCCTCCCGATGGAGGCGCAGGTCAACGGCTTCCGGGGGGCGCCACAGGTCCGCGAGCTGGTCGGCACGGCGGTCCGGGCGGCGGGCGGCGGGGCGCGGTTCCGCGACCGGGGGCAGGCCGCCGCGTACACCCTCGGCGAGGCCGTTTCCACCGAGTGGATGATCGCCGCGCTGCCGCTGCTCACCTCCGCGGGCGTCGAGCTGCCGCCGGTGCACGCGACCGGCGCGGAGGGCCAGGACCTGCGGGCCTCCGTCCACGCCCGGCTGCGCCACGGCCGGGTCCTGGGCCTGGGCGACAAGATGACCTTCGAGACGGTCGGCCAGAGCCACCTGGAGGCGCCGCGCCCCACCCAGGCCGACGGCCAGAGCTCCGCCGACCACGGCAGGGCGGCCCGCGGGGCGTTCGGCCTGGGCGTGCTCAACGCGGACCAGTTCCGCCTCAACCAGCTCATCGGCACCGCGGGCGGCTCGGGCGGTACGACGGACGCCACGGCCAACTCCGCGGGCTCGATGCCGGTCCACAAGCCCAAGACGAAGGCGGTCCTGGTCCAGTTCACCCTCGACGTCCGGGTGGAGGCCGCGGTGACCGAACGGATCCGCGGCCGCACGACCCGGGCGGTACGCGAGACCACCCTTCCCCAGCCCGTGGTGATCCGCATGCCGGAACCGGTGGTGCGCCGCATGCTGGCCGCCCAGCCCGACCGCCTGACGGACGACGGGAACCACCTCACCC
>NZ_RPRY01000634.1 GCF_003949795.1 Streptomyces sp. WAC06614 | reverse complement strand
GGCATCGGCGGTCGCAGCGGCAGTGGCAGGTCGGGGTGGGTGCCGGGGAGCTGCCGGGTGGACTGCCGTTCCGGGGGGTCCGCCCTGCCTAGCGTGGGGGCACACCAGTCAGCCGAACCTCCCCGACCCCTCGCCTGGAGGCCCCGCGATGCCCTCGACCGCCCCTACCGCCTCCGCCGTCCTGGACGGCGGCCCGGCGCCCAGCCCGGTGCCCCGCGTCCTGGACCGGATCGCCGGGCAGGACGCCGAGCGGGTCGCCCTGGTGCACGGCGAGCGCCGGATGACGTACGGGCAGCTGGCCCTCGCCGTGGCGTTCCGCGCCGACGAGCTCGCCGCGGAAGGGGCCGGGCCCGGGCGTCTGGTCGCGGTCAACCGGCCGCGCGGGATCGACGCCGTCGTCGGCCTGCTGGCCGCCCTGCGGACCGGGGCGGCCTACCTGCCGCTGGACCCGGGCGCACCGGCCACCCGGACCGCGGCCGTGCTCGCCGACTGCACGGGCACCGACGTACGGGCCGGCGAGGGCGAGACCGTGCTGCCCGGGCCCGGCGTGGACCCGGAGGCCGCGTACGTGATCTACACGTCCGGCTCCACCGGCACCCCCAACGGCGTGGTCGTCGGCCAGGACGCGCTGGCCCACTTCACGGCCGGCGCCACCGCCGTCTACGGGATCCGCGCCGACGACCGCGTCCTGCAGTTCGCCCCCCTCCACTTCGACGCCAGCGTCGAGGAGGTGTTCCTGACCCTGGGCGCGGGCGCCACCCTGGTGCTGCGCGACGAGGACATGCTCGACGTACCGGGCCTGCTGGCCGGCTGCGCGGCGCACGGGATCACCGTGCTCGACCTGCCGACCGCCTACTGGCACGAGCTGGCCCACGCGGTGGCCGCCGACCTCGCCGAACTCCCCGCCTCCCTGCGGACCGTGGTGATCGGGGGCGAGGCCGCCCTCCCCGAGCGGGTCGCGCAGTGGTGCGCGGCCGTGGACCCGGCGCGGGTGCGGCTGCTCAACACCTACGGGCCCACGGAGGCGACCGTGGTCGCCACCGTCGCGGACCTGTCCCGCCACCCCGGCGGCCCGGTGCCCATCGGCACCCCCCTGCCCGGTGTACGGGCCGCCCTGGTCGACGGCGAGCTGTGGCTGCTCGGCGGCGGACTCGCCCTCGGCTACCTGGGACGCCCGGAGTTGACGGAGCGGCGGTTCGCCCGGCTCGACGGTGCGCGCGCCTACCGCACCGGCGACCTGGTGACCGTACGACCGGACGGACAGCTCGGCTTCGAGGGCCGGGCCGACGACGAGGTGAAGATCAACGGCCACCGGGTGGACCCGGCGTCCGTGGAGTCCGTGCTCGCCGGGCACCCCGCCGTCCGCGAAGCGGCCGTGGTGGCCGCCGACGCGCCCGGCGGCGGCAAGCGGCTGGTCGCCTACGTGGTGGCCGGACCGGGCACGAGCGAGGGCGAGTTGCGCGAGCACACCCGGCAGGCGCTGCCGGCCGCCGCCGTGCCGGGGACGTTCGAGCTGGTGCAGGCGCCGCTGCCGCGGACCTCCTCGGGCAAGATCGACCGCAAGGCGCTCCGCGCCACGGCCGCCTCCGCCTCCCCGACCGCCTCTCCGTCCGTCTCCGCGTCCGCTCCCCTGACCCC
>NZ_RPRY01000633.1 GCF_003949795.1 Streptomyces sp. WAC06614 | reverse complement strand
CCCTACGCCCCCTCCCCCGACGGGGGGATCAGACGGCCTCGGCGGGAGAGGAGGAAGCGTTTGAATTCGGCTACCGGTGGGGTGTCCGGGTGGCCGTCCAGCCAGGCCACGCCGATCTCGCGGACCGCGCGCGGGGCCGTGACGGTCAGTTCGACCACGCCCGGGCGGGGGAACGCCGGTGGGGGCAGGAGGGCCACGCCGAAGCCGGCAGCGACCAGGCCGCGCAGGGTTTCGGCCTCCTCGCCCTCGAAGGCCACCCGCGGGGTGAAGCCGGCCTCGGCGCACAGGTCGTCGGTGATGCGGCGCAGGCCGTAGCCGGGTTCCAGGGTGACGAAGGTTTCCTCGGCGGCTTCGGCGAGGCGGATCCGCTTGCGGCCGGCCAGCCGGTGGTCCTCGGGGACGACCAGGCGCAGCCGCTGTTCGTCGAGGCGGCGGGCCACCAGGTCGGGGGCGTCGGGGACCGGGGAGGTCAGGCACAGGTCGAGTTCGCCGGCGCGGAGCCGGTCCAGCATGGCTTCGCCGTAGTTCTGCACGAGGGCGAACCGCACCTTGGGGTGGTCCGCGCGGAAGGCGCGGATGAGGCCGGGTACGGTCTCGGGGCCGAGGGTGTGCAGGAACCCGAAGGCGACCTTGCCGGTGGTGGGGTCGGCGTCGTCCTGGACGGCGGCGGCCGCCCGGGCGATCTCCGCCAGGGCCCGTTCGGCGGAGGCGAGGAAGGACCGGCCGGCCGTGGTCAGGGCGACCGAACGGCCCTTGCGGGCGAACAGGGTGACGCCCAGGTCCTCTTCGAGGCGGAACACGGCCCGGGACAGTGTGGACTGCGGAACGCCCAGTTCCTGGGCGGCGCGGGTGACGTGCTCGTGCCGGGCGACGGTGACGAAGTACGTCAGGCGCGGGGCCAGCATGCTTGTCACCTGGATGTCTTCTTCGTAACGGGTCATCTACAGGCGTCCTCGTGAGCTGCGGTGATGCACCAGCGGATCGATTATCCGGCTTTTGTGCATTGGACGCATGAATGAGGGCGGGGCTACGTTCGAGGCATGTCTCCCGCCCATACCGGGGCGCCCACCACCATGGGTGCCTCTCCCTCGCCGTCCCCCGCCGCAGCCGCGGCCCCCACCGCCGCACCGGCCCCGGCCCCGGCCCCCGAGCGCCTCGCTCCCGGTCTGCCCGGCTACCGCCGGATGACCCTCGCGCTGTTCGCGGCGGGCCTGGCCACCTTCGCGCTGCTGTACTCCACCCAGGCCCTGCTGCCGGCCCTCTCCGAGGACCTCGGCGTGAGCGCGGGCCGGGCCAGCTGGACCGTGTCGGCCGCTACCGGGGCGCTCGCCCTGTGCGTGCTGCCGTTGAGCGCGCTGTCCGAGCGGTTCGGGCGGGTGCGGATGATGACCGTCTCGCTGCTGCTGGCGGTGGCGGTGGGTCTGCTGGTGCCGCTGGCGCCGAGCATCGAGTGGCTGGTGGCGCTGCGCGCCGTGCAGGGCGCGGCGATCGCCGGGATCCCGGCCTCCGCGATGGCGTACCTGGCCGAGGAGGTCCGGCCCAAGGCGCTGGTCGCCGCGATCGGCCTGTTCGTGGCGGGCAACTCCCTCGGCGGGATGAGCGGCCGTCTGGTGACCGGCTGGGCGGCGCAGCTGGGGGG
>NZ_RPRY01000632.1 GCF_003949795.1 Streptomyces sp. WAC06614 | reverse complement strand
CCCCTGCGCCCCGCCGGAACACCGGCCGACGACGCGGCCCCCCCCGGCGCCGGGGGCCGCGCCGTGGGGGGCCGCGTCGTCGGCCGGTGTTCCGGCGGGGCGCAGGGGTGCGGGGAAGGGTCCGTTCTGGCTCGGCATAGGGCCATTTCCGCATCCCGTTCACTCCGACGCCCGTCGTGTGCGCCGTTCCGGTGGTGGCCGCTCGTGCGGCCTGCCTACCGTGACGCTGTGACCGGTACGACCGGAGGCCCCCTCAAGGCGTGGCGCGACGCACTCGTCGCGGTCGTGGCCGCCTTCGTGGCGATGGCCGCGGTGGCGGCCGCCGGCCTGGCCTGCGCCGGGGCGGGCGACCTGCCCGGCGGCGCGTTCCCGCACGTCCTGGCGGCCGTGGTGGTGATGGCGGCCGGCGGCGCGATCGAGGTGACCGGCGAGGCCGGGTTCCTCGCGGACGCCCGGGTGGAGCTGTCGGTGGTGCCGCTGAGCGTGAGTCTGGCCGGGGCGCTGACGGCCGGGATCTGCTTCCTGCACCCGTGGCACAACCGGGCGGTGGCCACGGTCCGCGAGCTGCTGGCCCGGGCGGCCCCGCTGGTCCTGCTGTGGCTGCTGGCCCTGACCGGGTCCGCCCTGGCCGCCCGCCACAGCTTCGTGCTCTCGCTGCCGCCGGGGCTGCCCTCGGACACCTCGCCCGAGGATCTCGGCGACCTGGGCGACCTCGGTGAGCTGGGCGGTCTCGGGCGGCTGGAGGACCCGGACGGTCCCGCCGGTGTCGCGGACCTCCTCGGCATCACCCCCGAGGTGGGCTTCCGCCCCGAGCTGGCCGCCACCCTCGGCTTCGGCCTGCTGTGGATCCTGGGGCTGCTGCTGGTGGCCCTGCTGGTCTCCCGCCGGGCACCGTTGCCCGCCGCCCTGGTCCGCTTCCACACCGCCCTGCGCCCGGCGGCCTTCGCGACGGTCGCCCTGCTGCTGGCCTACGTGGCCGTGGCGGCCGTGACCGGGCTGGTGGTGGCCGGCACCCGCGGCCGGCCCGCCGACACCTTCGCGGTGCTGCTGCTGGGCCTGCCGAACCTGGCCTGGCTCGCGTTCACCGTCGGCTTCGGCGGGGCCTGGGAGGGCCGGGCGGAGGGACCGTTCGGGCTGCCGGTACCGCATGTGCTGGACCAGGTGCTGCGCACCCCGGGGGGCGGGCCGGGCACCGTCGACGTGGGCAGCCTGGCGCAGCACGACGGCCGGGCCTGGTGGCTGGTGGCGGTGGCCGCCGTCCTGCTGCTCGGCACCGGCTTCCTGGCCGCCGTACGGTCCCCGGCGCGCGTGCGGCCCTGGCAGCACGCGCTGCACCTGGGCGTGTCCCTGGCGCTGGCCGTGCTGGCGGTGTGCCTGCTCGGCCGGGTCCAGGCGGAGTTCGGCCTGTCCCTGCTGGGCCTGGGGGACGTACCGGGGCTGGGCGGCTCGGTACGGCTGCTGCCGGAGCTGGGACGCAATGTCGGGCTGGCCCTGCTGTGGGGCGCGGTGGCCGGCTTCCTGGGCGCGCTGGCGGCCCGGCCGGTGCACCGGCGCGGCGAGGTCGAGCCCCCGCCGGGGCCCGCCGGGCCACCGGAGCCGCCCCCGCCCGGGCCGGCCGGGCGGCCCGAGCCGCCGCTGCCTCCCCGGCCGCCTCAGCC
>NZ_RPRY01000631.1 GCF_003949795.1 Streptomyces sp. WAC06614 | reverse complement strand
CGGCGGCGGCGACCCGGGCTCCGTCAACGGGACGGGGACCGGCGGCCCCACCGGCCGGGCCGAGACGACCAGCGGCGCCCAGGACGACGGCGGGGGTCCCCGGCCCGACGGCGGCACCGCCGACCGGGGCACGCAGCCTGCCCGGCAGAACGGCAGCAGCACCGGCGCGGACAAGAACGTCCGGGCGGCCGGATCCGGTGCGGGCGCGACCGCCCAGGCCACGGCGAGGACCTTCACTGCCGTGGCCGGGCCCAAGTGCGGTACCTCCGACACCGGTTACACCACGTACGGCTGGTACACCCAGGGCAGCACGGGCTGGAAGCCGTACGACAAGGGCGGCTACGGCGGCGCGGGCTGCAACGGTACCGGGTACCACGCGGTCCCGATGTCCGGCCACACGGGCAGCGACGACGGCAACTCGGTGGTGTGGAAGTTCGACACGCACTTCGCGCGCGGCGCGAGCTGCCGCGTCCACGTCCACGTCCCCGCCAACAACGACGTCCAGGCGGTGGGCGGATCGCCCACGTACTACACGGTCCAGAAGAGTTTCGAGCCGGGCAACGGCACCGTGGGCTCGTTCAGCATCAAGCAAGTGGCCCACCAAGGCTCCTGGGTGGACGCGGGCAGCTTCAACGTCGACGGCGCCAGGTTCGCCGTGATGCTGCACACCCGGGGCCAGGACTGGTCCGGCTCCCGGCAGACCCACGCGCACCACGCCGCCGGAGCGGTGCGCGTCACGTGCACGGAGGCATGACGATGGCCCGTCGGCCGGGGGACCGGGCCGCGTCCGCCCCGGCGGCCCTCCTGCTGCTGCCCGCCGTGCTCGGGGCCCTCGCCCCGGCGGGGACGGCGGTGGCCGCGCCCGCCGCGGAGGATCCGGCCTCCCTGCCCAAGGTGGTGCAGACCCTGCCGTCCGAACGGACGGCCTGCGCCACGCCCTCGGGCAAGACCAGCGCCCGTACGCCATGGGCCCAGAGCGTGCTGCGCCCGGACGCGGTCTGGCCCCTGTCACGGGGCGAGGGCGTGCTCGTCGCGGTCCTCGGCTCCGGCGTGGATGTCCGTACGGAGGCCCTGGCGGGCCGGGTGACGGCGTCCGGGCCGGGCTCGCGGGGTCCGGCCGGGGAGGACTGCGTGGGTCACGGGACCTTGGTGGCCTCCCTGATCGCGGCCAGGGTCCCTACGCCCACCGGAACCACCGGGGCAGCCGGGGCCGCCGGCGCCGCGGGGGCCGCGGGGGCCGCGGTCCCCGGGGAGGTGACCGGGTTCGCCGGGATCGCCCCGCGGGCGCGGATCCTGGCCGTCCGGGTCACCGACGCCCTCGGCCGGACCGGTCCCGGCGACCTGGCCGCCGGGATCCGCGCCGCCGTCGACGGCGGCGCCCGGATCATCGCGGTGGCGGCCCCCGCCGAGACCGGCGACGACGCGCTGGCGCAGGCGGTGGCGTACGCGGCCGGACGCGGCGTGCTCCTCGTGGTTCCGGCGACGGCGGACGACGCCCGGGGCGGCGACGGGCCACGGCCGGCCCGGCCGGCGTCCGGTCCGGCCGTGCTGTCGGTGGCCGCGGCCGGACCCGACGGCAAGGTCGCGCCCGCCGCCGGAGCCCGGGTGGACCTGGCCGCGCCGGGGCTGGCGATGGTGGGTGCGGGGCCGGGGCCGTCCGGGCAGGTGACCGGGGG
>NZ_RPRY01000064.1 GCF_003949795.1 Streptomyces sp. WAC06614 | reverse complement strand
CGGCGGGGGCGGGGGCTCGGACGGGTCACGGGGTCTCCTCGTGCTTGCTCGGTGCCGGCCACGGCCGGTGTTCTCCGCCCGTGGCAACGAGACCCGCGCCCCGCCGTTACGCCGGGCTGGGCCGCTGGAGCGACGGCTGCGGCGGCCGCGCAGGTCAGCGCGTCGGCGTGACAGCCGGTGCCGGTCACGGGACCATGCCGGGGTGAGGGTGCGACGCGTCAAGGACGTTCCCGACGAACGGAGTTCGTTCGGTCGTCGGCAGCGGTGGGACGAGGACGGGGTGCTGGGGCGGCGTACGTTCCTCACCGCGGCCGGGGCGGTGGCCGGACTGTTCGCCACCGGTGTGCCGGCGTACGCCACGGACGCCGCGCGGGACGCGGCCCACGCCGACGAGTACGTGGACGTACAGCTGCTGAACATCGCCGACCTGCACGGCTACCTCCAGGGCGCCCCCGGCGGGAACTCCGTCGTCACGGGCAACGGCGGCCGGCGTTACACCGTGGGCGGGGTCGCGTACCTGGCCGCCCACCTGGAGCGGCTGCGCGCCGGTCGGCGCAACTCGTTCTTCTTCACCCCGGGGGACGCCTTCTGCGGCTGGGAGTTCGACGCGGCGGCGTTCGCGGACGAGCCCACGATCGAGGCGCTCAACCGCATGGGGCTGGACTTCGCCACGGCCGGCAACCACGAGCTGGACAAGTCGCCCGCCATGCTCCGGCGGCACATGGAACAAGGGGTGCCGTTCCCGGTCGCGGGCCGGGACACCGCCTTCCCCGACTCCTCCGGGCAGGTCTTCCACGGCGCCGACTTCCGCTACTACAGCGCCAATCTCGTCCGCACGGCCGACCGCCGGACCGTGCTGCCGCCGTACCACGTGGAGTGGGTGACCGCCGCGGACGGCCGGCGGCTGCCCCTCGGTTTCATCCACCTCACCGCCCTCGGCACGGAGCTGTTCCCCGGTTCCTTCCAGCCGGGACTGGCCACCCTCGACGCGATCGCCACCGCCGACGCCTGCGCGGCGGAGCTCACGGCGCAGGGGGTGAACGCGATCGTGCTGAGCATGCACGACGGGGCGGTCGCCGGCGACGACTTCAACGGCGGGAGCGATCCCACCGGTCCGGCCCTCGACCTGGCGCTGCGGGTCTCGGCGGACATCGACGTCATCGTCACCGGGCACTGGCACCGGCGGTTCAACATGATGCTGCCCGATCCGCTCGGCGTCCCGCGTCCGTTCGTCGAGGCGGGCTGCTACGGGCAGCTCGTCAACGAGATCGACCTGCGGATCGATCCGGCCACGGGGGCGGTGGTACGGGAGCTGACCGTCTCCACCAACCACCCCAACACCCGTGACGTCGCTCCCCATCCGGGCCTGAAGGAGGTCGTGGACCACTGGGCGGGGCAGGCCGCCCAGCGGGACCGGTCCCGGATCGGGCGGCAGACCGGTGGGTTCGTACGGAGCCGCAACGCGGCCGGCGAGAGCACGATGGGCGACCTGGTGGCCGACTGGGCGCTGTGGGCGGGACGGCGGCCGACGGATCCCGAGAACGACGCCAACGTGCACCCCAACGTCCCCGCCCAGCTCGCCGTCGTGGCCGTCGCGCCCCGGGTCGGGCAGACGGTCGTGGCGGGGGACCTGCCGCCGGCCGGGGACGGCGGGGTGACCTTCGGGGCCGCCTGGCGGGCGGTCGGCTTCGGCGATCCGGTCGTCACGGCCTGGGTGACGGGGCAGCAGCTGCACGACGTACTGGAGGAGCAGTGGACGCGGGAGGCGGACGGCAGCATCCGCTTCGCCCCGCTGGCGGTGTCCCGCAACGTCCGCTACGCCTTCGACGCGCTGCGGCCCGTCGGGGACCGGGTGGCCCCGGCCGACGTCCTCGTGGACGGGGTCCCGTTGGACCCGGCCCGCCGCTACCGGCTGGCGGCCCTGTCGTACACCTTGCTCGGGCACGACGGGTATCCGGCGCTGGCGGGGTTCGCGGAGCCGTACCGGCACCAGCGGGACTACGAGAGCTTCGTGGCGTACGTCCGGGAGACCCAGGTGCTGACGCCGGCGCCGGTGACCCGGGTGACCGCCCGCAACTCCGGCCTGCCGGCCGCCCACGTGGGAACGGTCGTGGTCGCGCCGCCGCTGCTCCAGGCCGACGGCAGCCCCGTCCCGCGGCAGGAGGCCGCGATCCTCGCCTCGGGCCGCCCGGCCCCCCTCTGGTCGGCCGGCCACCGGCCGCCCTGCTGAGCTCCCGCGCCCCGCGCCCCCCGCGTCCCGCTCCGCCCCGCCGCCCGCGCGGCGGGCGGGGACGCGCCGCACTGGACCCGTGGGTGTCCGGGTCGTGGACGAGTCGGGGCTGGTGCCGGCCCGGGTGGACGTCCCCGCCGAGGACGTCTGCGGGGCGGAGGTGCACGAGGTGCACGAGCGGCTGCGGGAGGTTCCCGACTGGGCCGGACGCTTCGGGGTCGTCGACCGGTGGCTCCTACGGGCGCTGTCCCGCCGGGACGGGACCCGGGCGGCGGGTTCCCCGGCGCCCGTGGCCGGGGCCCGGGAGCGGCTGCTGGCCTCCGGCGGGCGGCTACGGGTGGATGCGCCGGCCGCCGGAGCCGGGTACAGCGAGCGGCACCTGCGCAACCGCTTCCGCGAGGAGGTCGGCCTGACGCCCAAGGCGGCGGCGCGGGTGGTGCGGTTCGACCGGGCCCGGCGGCGCCTGGCCGCGGCAGCCGGACCGGGCGTCGCGGGCCTGGCCGGGCTGGCCGCGGACTGCGGGTACGCGGACCGGTCCCCCCTCGACCGCGAGTTCGCGGCCCTGGCCTCGTGCACGCCGAGCGCGTGGCTGGCCGAGGAGTGTCGAAGCGTCCGAGCCGGGCACCGTCCCGGGGTGTGACGCTCGGGGAGTGGACCGCCCGGGCTCCCGGCCCGGCGCACCCGGACGAAAGCAGTGCCTCCCCTGACGCGTACGAACCCCACCACGACCCCGCCCGACGGCACGGCCGGGACCACGCCCGCCACCACCACGTCGGGCGCCACCACGCCCGACACCGTGGAGCAGCCGCCCGCCCCGCAGGTCCGGCCGGCCCTGGGCGCCCGTGACGCCCGCGCCCTGATCCGCTTCCTGGTCGCTGCCTTCGGCTTCGAGGAGACCTTCGTCGTCGGTGACGGCAGCCGGGTCGAGCACGCCCGGCCTACGTCGTCACGGCCGACCCGGACGCCCTGCTCGCCCGGGACCGGGCGGCCGGCGCGGAGATCACCATGGGCCTGCGCGACACCGGCCACGGCACCCGGGACTTCGCCGCCCGCGACCCCGAGGGCAGCCGCTGGTACGTCGGCACCTACCGGGGCGAGCCCCGGTAGGGTCGGTGCCGCCGCGTCCGGCCGGGGGTGGGGGCCCCGGCTCAACTCACCGCCTGCTTCACCAGGGCGGCGATCCGCGCCTCCACCTCCTCCGTGACCTCGGTCAGGGCGAAGCCGGCCGCCCACATCGGGCCGTCGTCCAGGTTCGCCCGGTCGCTGAAACCGAGCGTCGCGTAGCGCGCCTTGAACTTCTCCGCGCTCTGGAAGAAGCAGACGATCTTGCCGTCCAGTGCGTAGGCGGGCATGCCGTACCAGAGCTTCGGCGCGAGCTCCGGGGCGGTGGCGGTGACGACGGCGTGGATGCGCTCGGCCATGACCCGGTCCGTGTCCTGCATCTCCGCGATCTTCGCGAGCACGTCCTGTGCCTCCTGCGCCGCCTTCTCGGCCTTCGTGCCGCGGCGCGCCGTCTGCTTGAGCTCCTGTGCGCGGTCCTTCATCGCGGCACGCTCCTCGGCCGTGAATCCGTCGTACCCGCGGTTGTCGGTGCTGCTCATGGTGGGTCTCCTTCGTGAGGCGTGCGAGGTGGGGGTGGGACTCGGGACGGGGCCTACCGGCCCGGGCGGTGCAGGTGGTGCGGGAGGTGCAGGTGGTGCGGAGGGCTCACTGGTCCTGGAGCAGCCCGATGAGGTTGCCGTCGGGGTCGATGACGGTGGCCACCAGGCGGCCGCCGCCGACGTCGTGCGCGGCCTCCTTGACGGTGGCGCCCGCGGCGGTCAGTTCGGCGACCTTCGCCGCGATGTCCGCCACGTGCCAGTAGGCCAGCGACGAGGTCAGGCCCTGCGGTCCGCCGCCCGGGAGGAGGCCGATGTGCTGGCCGGCGGCCTCGAAGCCGACGTAGTAGGGGCCGTCGGTCTGCGGCGCGACCCCGAGCAGGGCGGTGTAGACCGCCTTGGCCTGGGCGAGGTCGGACACGGGGTGCAGCACGGTCTTCATCCCCTGGGTGGCAGAGCTGGTCATGGTCACTCCTGTCGTCGTGGGCCCGACCGGTCCGGGTCGGTCCGCCGGGCTCGTTCGCCTGTGCCCACAGCTTCCCCCGGGAGGGGTACGTAGCGCCTCCGTGCTCACCACGGAAAGCACTACGGATAATGACCCGGTGTCCACTCCAGTGATCTCGGCCCGGGAGGCCGATGTGCTCGCGCTCCTCGGGGAGCACCTGAGCAACGCGGAGATAGCCGCCCGGCTGTTCATCTCCGTACGGACGGTCGAGTCGCACGTCTCCTCGCTGTTGCGGAAATGGGAGGTGCCGGACCGGCGGGCGCTGTCCCGGCACGCGCCCCGCCCGGCGCCTCCCGAGCAGCCCCACCCGGCGCCTCGCGAGCAGGCCCGTCCGGCTCCGGCGCTGCCGGCGCCCCTGACCGCGTTCGTCGGCCGGACCCGCGAACGCGCCGAGCTGGCCAAGGCGGTGACGGAGCGTCGGCTGGTGACCGCCGTCGGCCTGGGCGGGGTGGGCAAGACGCGGCTCTCGCTGGCGGTGGCGGCCGACGTGGCGGACGGGTTCGCCGACGGGGTGTGCTTCGTGGACCTGGTGCCGGTCACCGATCCCGGGCGGGTGGGCGCGGCCGTCGCGGCGGCCCTGGGCGTGGGCGAGCAGCCCGGGCGTGGCATCGACGACGCGCTGGTGGCCGCGCTGGCGGACCGTCAGGCGCTGCTGGTGCTGGACAACTGCGAGCAGGTGCGCGACGGGGTGGCGCCGTTCCTGGAACGGCTGCTCGTGGCGTGCCCGGGGATCCGGGTGCTCGCGACCAGCCGGGCCCGGCTGATGGTGCCGTTCGAGTGGGTCTTCCCGGTGCCGCCGCTGTCGCGGGTCGGCGGCGGGGCGTCGGAGGCGGTGGCCCTGTTCCTGGAGCGGGCGGCGGCGGTCGGCAGGGCCCCGGAGCCGGCGGAACGCGAACGGATCGCGGCCCTGTGCGAACGGCTCGACGGCATGGCGCTGGCCATCGAACTGGCGGCGGCGCGGTGGTCCACGCTCGGTCTGGACGGCCTGGCGGCCGGCCTCGGCGACCAGCTCCGGATCCTCGCCGGCGGCCCGCGCGCCGACGGCCGGCACCGGTCGGTGCGGGCCGTCCTCGACTGGAGCCACGACCTGCTGGAGCCGCAGGACCGGGCGCTGCTGCGGCGGGTGTCGGCGTTCGTCGCTCCGTTCACCGCCGAGGCGGCGGCCGACGTGGCCGGGTACGCCCCGCTGGAGGCGGCCGCGGTCACGGACGGGCTCGGCAGGCTCGCCGAGCAGAGCCTGCTCGCCGTGGCACCGTCCGACACCGGCACCCGCTACCAGGCGCTGGAGACCCTCCGCCAGTACGGCACGGAGCGGCTCGTCGACGCCGGTGAGCTCGACGAGGTCCGCTCGCGCCACCTGGCGTGGTGCCTGACCGGTGCGGCCGCCCTCCAGGAGGGCGGGGGCCCGGACTGGCGGGCCCGGTTCGACGCGGTGGCGGAGGACCTGCGGGCCGCCTTGAGCTGGGCGGCGGGCCGGCCGGAGCAGCACGCGCAGGCGTGCCGGCTCGCCCTGGCGACGGCCGAGCTGGCCTTCACCCGCAACCTGCTGGGCGAGGCCCAACAGCGCTACGAACAGGCGGCCTCGCTCGCCACCGGCGCCGACACCGCCGCCGCCTTGCGCCAGGCCGCCGGGGTGGCCGGGTGCCGCAGGCTCGGCGACGACATGTACCGGCTGCACCGGGCCGCCGCCGAAGCCGCCCGTCGGGCCGGGGACGCCGCCGGGGCGGCCCGTGACCTGGCGGCCGCCGCCACCGCCGCCTACCGCTTCTCCAGCACGTTCACCGGCCGGATCCCGCCCGCGGACGAGGTGACCGGTCTGCTCGCGGCGGCGCGCGGGCTGGGCGGTGACGACGACCCGGCCGTCGCGGCTGCCCTCGCGCTGGCGGAGGCCGCGGTGGTCGCGGACGCGTTCGGCGCGGTCCAGGGCGCCCCGGACAACACCGCACCGGACACCGTCGCGTGCGCCGAACGGGCCGTCGAACTCGCCCGGCGCGCGGGCGATCCGGTGGCCCGGTCCGCCGCCCTCGACGCGCTGTCCGGGGCGCAGAGCTGGGCCGGCGAGAGCTTCGCCGCCGCGGCCGCCGCCCGGGCCCGGATCGACATCCTCACCTCGGCACCGGACGCCCCCGCCCGGACGCACGAGCTGATCGACGCCCTCGCCATGGCCGCCGCGACCGCCGTCGGCACGGGGGAGCTGACGGCGGCCCGCGGGTGGGGCGGCCGGCTCGCCGACCAGCCGCAGCTCGCCGAGGTGGGCGACCACGCCACGTCCTGGCTGCTGGTCGCGGACGCGTTCGCGGGCCGTGCCGACGAGGTGCTCACCCGCAGCGTGCGCTTCCTCGACGCGTGGGAACAGGCCGGTCGGCAACGGTCCTTCTCCCTCGGCCCGGCCGCCGCCGCCGTCGCGCTGGTCCACGGCCTGCGCGGCGACCACGAGGCCCGGGCGGACTGGCTCGCGATCACCGACCGGGCCGGCAGCAAGGAGGACCACCGGTACGGGCACGGCGCCGTCTTCGACGCCCTGGTCCTGCTCCACGACGGGAACGCGGACGCGGCCCTGGAGCGCGTCGCGCCCGAGCCGGAGCAGGTGTGGAAGTGGGTCTGCTGGGTCTGGCTGCACTGGTACGCGGCGCTCCGGGCGGAGGCGGCGGTCCTCGCCGGGCACCCGGACGCCCGGGACCGGATCGCCGCCGCCCGGGGCGTGGTCGCCGGGAACCAGGTCGCCACCGCCCTGGTGGACCGGGCGGAGGCGCTGCTCGGCGGCGATCTGCCGCAGGTGCTCGCCACGGCGGCGGCGTTCGACGCGGCGGGCTGCCGCTACCAGTGGGCGCGCTCCCTGGTGCTCGCCGGGGGCCGGCACGCCGCGACCGGCGCGTCCGCGCTGGCCGAGCTCGAACTCGCGCCCATGACCGTCCGGGAGCCGCGCCCCCGGCGCTCCTGAACGAGCCGTCACCCGCTCGGTTTCAGGCCACAGTTCCGGAATTGATCGTGACACCGTCGCACGGCCGACCGGTACGGTTCGGGCATGGATCTTTCCGGAACGAATGCTGTCGATGTCAAGGCCGCCGCGCGGCAACTCATGGTCGACGTGGGCGCCGCAGGGCTGACCCTGGAGGGCGTCGCCGCGTCCGGCGGCCTCGCGCTCGCCGAGGTGGAGGCGGCCTTCCCGCATCGGGACGACCTCCTCACCGCGCTGATCATCGACGCCTACGCCGACTCGGCCACCGCCATGGAGGAGGCCGACCGGGCCGCCGTCGCGGCCGGCGCCCCGGCCGGTGCCCGGCTGCTCGCCGTGACGCGGGCGCTGCGGGCCTGGTCGTTCGCCCACACCGCCGAGTTCACGCTGATCTACGGCTCGCCCGTGCCGGGCTACCACGCCCCGCTGGACACCGTCGCGGCCGCCGCGCGCACCCCCGCCGCGCTCGGTGCCGTCGTCCGGTCCGCGCTGGAGGCCGGTGAACTGACCCCGCCCCGGCGGCAGCCGGCCGGGCCCTCGCTGCTGCTGCCGGCCGCCGTGGAGGCCTTCGGCGGTGCGCCGCAGGCGCCGTTCGCGGATCTGATCGAGCGGGGCATCGTGCTGTGGAGCAACCTGATCGGGCTGCTCGTCTTCCAGGTGTTCAGCCGCACCCACGACAGCGTCCGCGACCAGGCCGCCTACTTCGACTACGCCATCGCGGTGGCGGCCGAGGCCATCGGCCTGGACGTCCCGCTGGACCAGCACTCCCCCACCGACTGATCCCGTGAACACCATCAGAACGCTCTGCTTCGTCATCGCGGCGCTCTCGTCGTACGCCGCCCTGGTCAACCGCCTGCTCCAGGCCCGCCGGAGCTGGCGGGACACCACGTACCGCATCCTGCTGGTCACCCTGGTGCTGCAGTGCCTCACGTTCACGATGGGCGCCGTCGCCATGGCCGGGGACCGCTTCCTCGGCGTGCGCAACCTCGCCGTCCTGGTGATGCACGTGTCGGCGGTCGCCTTCTGCGTGAGCGCCCAGATCATCCTGCTGCGCTGGGCGGCAGCCGCCGAGGAGGCGGCGCGCCGGTCGCGCTACTGGCTGATCACCGGCAGCGCCCTCAGCGTGCTGCTGGTCGGGCTGTTCCTGATCGCGGACGGCCCCGGCCGGCCGGCGACGGACTTCAACACCGGCAGCGGCCAACCCCTGGTCCTCACCTACCTCCTGGTGTTCATCGTGTCCCAGGCGGTGCCGTGCGTGACCATTTTCCGCCAGTGCGGACCGTACGCCAGGATGACCGACAACGCCTCCTTGCGGCAGGCCCTGCGCATGCTGTCGGTGGCGGCGGTCGTCCTCTTCCTGTACTGCCTGTGCCGGACGGTCAACATCCTCACGGCCGCGTGGGGGATCGACATCGGGGCCTGGCAGCTCGCCTCGAACGTCTTCAGTGCGGCGGGCATCGTCACGCTCTCGCTGAGCCTGACCCTGTCGGCGTGGGAGCCGCGGGCGGCGCGGCTGCTGGACTGGGCGCGCAGCTACCGCTCGTACCGGGCGCTGTACCCGCTCTGGCGGGACCTGTACGAGTCCTCGCCGGACATCGTCCTGGAGCCGCCGGGTTCGGCGGCGGTCTCGGACCTCGACTACCGGCTGCACCGCCGGGTCATCGAGATACGCGACGGATGGCGTGACTTGCGTCCCTTCATCGACCGTTCCGCGCCGGGTCCGGTGGCCGTGCACCCGGGGGCGAGCACCGAGTCGCGACAGGCGTTCACCGAAGCGGCGCAGATCAGGCAGGCGCTGGGCGCGAAGCGCGCGGGTACGGTCCCGGACCACAGCAAGGACGCCGGCGACTTCGACGATCGGAACACGGACAACTTCACAGCGGAAGTCGCCTGGCTCACCCAGGTCGCAACCGCTTATCGTAAGCTCAGTAAAGCGGGTTGAGCTCCCACCCGGTCTGCCCCCCGTCAGGCCGGGCGGGTCCTCCCGTTTTCGCTCTTCGCTGCCCTGGAGCGCGCGTCTCCCCCGTACGCGCGCCGGGCACGGAGAGTGTTCCGGCCGGGCCGGCCCCCATCCCCCGAGGGCCGGCCCGGGCCGGGTCGCCTCCACTGGTCACCCAACTCGGCTACCCCCGTGAGCAAAGTTAGCTGTCAGCTATCGGCTGAGGTCCACGGTGGCGGACTCTCGGCCAATTGTCAACTGGCCGCTAATCTGCAAAACTGGCATATAGCTGAGGGCAATGCCGAGGAGGTGACGGAAGGAGATTCGCAGTGTCCGAGACTGACGACCGGCCCCTGCTGGCAGTGCGACTGGACAACCTCTTCAAGACGGTCCGTCCCAAGGGCAAGCACTGGACCAACGCCGAGGTGGCCGAGGCGCTCAAGCAGGCCAACCCCGACCTGAAGGTCGGCGGGGTGTACCTGTCTCAGCTGCGGACCGGCAAGCGCTCCAACCCGTCCCCGGACCTCCTGGCCGCCCTCGCGAAGTTCTTCGGCGTGTCCGTGGCCTACTTCTTCGACGACCAGGTCGCCGAGTCGGTGCTCAGCGAGCTCGCCGCCATAGAGGCACTCCGGCAGGCCGGGGTCCGCTCGGTGGCCATGCGCGCGGCCGGCATGAAGAAGGAGAACCTCCAGGCGATCACCGCCATCATGGACCAGTACCGGCAGCTCCAGGGCCTGCCACCGGTCACGGACCCCACCGAACCCTCCGATCCCGCGGACCCGTCGGACCCGCAGTGAAGTTCACCGGGAGGGGGCGCGCGGCGGACCAGGACCGCCGCAACCAGCTCAAGAAGTTGCGCAAGGACGGCGCCAGGCGGCTCGCCGAGCTCGACCTCCCGGAGCACGCCGACGTGGCCGAGCTGTGCCACTACATCGGTGAGATCCGGGGTCGCCCCATCACCCTCGTCCCCATGCAGATGCCCGCCTCCCAGCCGTGCGGCATGTGGGTCGCCGCCCGCGACGAGGACCTGATCTTCTACGACGCCAACACCACCAGCGCGCATCAGGAGCACATCATCTTGCACGAGCTGGGTCACATCATCTGCTGCCACCGCGGGGCCGGCTGGCTGGACGAGGCGAGCTCCCGGGTCCTCTTCCCCAACCTCGACCCCGACCTCGTACGGGACATGCTCCTGCGCGCCACGTACGACGACGTCCAGGAGCAGGAGGCCGAGGTCATCGCCTACCTGCTCTCCCAGCGGACCGGGCACGCCGAGGAGCGCGCCGGCCAGCCGCCCGCCGCCGCGGACGGCGACGAGGCGTCCGAGGGCGGGCCGTCCGCGCAGACGGCCCTGCTCAGCCGGATCGAACGCACCCTGTTCTGAGCCGGGCCGACGACCCCCATGAGCGCCTTACCCCTCGCCCCGCCCGTCCGGCCGCCCCTGCGCGGCGGCCACCTCCTCGGCCAGCACCGCCACCGCGCGGCGGACGTCGTCCTCGGTGTGCTCGCTGGTGACGAAGAACCGCAGCCGGGCGAGCCCCTCCTCCACCGCGGGGTGGAAGATCGGGTCGACCACGATCCCGCGCCGGAACAGCCGGTCCGCCACGTGCAGGGTCCGCGCCGAACTGCCCAGGAGGCAGGGCACGATGGGCGTGTCGGCGCTCGAGCCGGTCGCCAGGCCGGCCCCGGCGGCCAGGCCCAGGAACAGCTCGGCGTTGCGCCGCAGGGTCCGTACGCGTCCGGGTTCGGCGAGGATCAGCTCGGTCGCGGCCAGCGCCGCGGCGGCGTTCGCCGGGGTCAGGCCCACGCTGTAGACGAAGCCGGGCAGGGTGTGCCGCAGCCAGCGCACCGTGCGCGCCGAACCGCCGAGGTAGCCGCCGCAGCTGGCGAAGGCCTTGGACAGGGTGCCCATCCACAGGTCCACGTCCGTACGGTCGACGCCGAAGAACTCGCCGACGCCCCGGCCGTGGTCGCCCACGGTGCCGATGCTGTGCGCCTCGTCCACCATCAGCAGCGCGCCGTAACGTTTCTTCAGCTCGATGACGCCCGGCAGGTCCACCAGGTCGCCGTCCATGCTGTACGCGCCCTCGACCACGATCAGGACCCTGCGGAACCTCGACCGGTTGATCCGCAGCAGGTGGGCGAGCTGCCCGGTGTCGTTGTGCGCGAACGGGCGCCTCGCCGCGCCGGACAGGGCGCAGCCCTGCAGGATGCTGTCGTGCGCGAGGGCGTCGTGGAGGATCAGGTCGCCGGCGCCGACCAGGTGCCCGATCGCGGTGACGTTGGTGGCGTGGCCGCTGACCAGGGCCAGGCAGTCCCCGACCCCGAGGAACGCGGTGAGTGCCCGCTCCAGACGTACCGTCAGGTCCCGTTCGCCGGAGAGCATCCGGCTGGCCGAGACCGAGGTCCCGTAGCGCTCCACCGCCCGGTGCACGGCCTCGTTGACGGCCGGATGGCCGGACAGGCCGAGGTAGTTGTAGCTGCCGAAGGACAGGTACGGCCGGCCGCCGATGGTCGTCGAGGCGCGGATGGTGCCCTCGTGGACCCGGAAGTAGGGGAACTCCGCGCCACTGTCGAGGATCGCGCTCGCGCGGTCCTCGAACTGCCGCACCTCGGGGAAGTCGTCCAGCCGGGCGCTCGCGCCGTCCCAGGGAGCCGGGGCGCCCGCGTCGTCCCACGGGGCCGGTGCGGCCTCGCGCTGCCGGGGGACGACCGGCCGCGCCGGCTCCGGGACGTGCGGGACGACCGGCCGCGCCGGCTCCGGGACGTGCGGGGCGACCAGGTCGATCAGCCGGCCGATGGTCAGGTCGGGCGAGGACAGCTCCTCGGTGGTGAACCCGGGGACGCGGCTGCCGATGCCGGCCTCCAGTTCCGTCAGCATCAGGGAGTCGAAGCCGAGGTCGGCGGTGAGCACCATCCGCCGGTCCAGCTCGGCGAGCGGGAAGACACCGGTCCGCGAGACGGCCTCCAGGACGATGCCCGCCGCCGCCTCACCGCCCGGCAGGGTGCGTCCGGGTGCGGGCCCGTCGGCGGCGTCCGGCTGCCACCCGTCGGCGGCCACAGCGGCGGGCTGGGGCGTCGGGTGCTGCTCCGCCCCCGCCAGGTCCTGGGCCGAGGCGTCGACCACCCAGTGGCGGCGCGGCGCCAGGGGGCTCGGGGGCAGGGTGCACGGGGGTGTGCGCCGCTCCTGTACGGGCCGCAGCCCGGAGCCGGCGACCGCGCGCAGCGCGAGCGCGTCCAGCGCGGCCGTACGGGCCGCGGGCGGCAGCGAGCCCGGCGCCGGTACGACGACCTCCGCGGCCTCGGCTCCGGCCGGTACGGTCCCGGCCGCCTGGCCGGGCTCCAGCTCCCCGTCCCGGCCCGCCGCCAGCGCCCGCGCGGCGGTGGCCAGCCGGGCGACGGCGTCGTCGGCGTCCCGTGCCACCAGGGCCAGGCGTTCCGGCAGGGGGGTCCGGCGGGCCAGGGTGTCGGCCACCGCGGGCAGGGGCGGCCGGTCCTCGGCCAGGGTGCGGGCCAGGTCGTGGGCGTGCCGGACCAGTCCGTCGCGGTCCCGGGCGGTGAGCAGGAGCAGCTGGGGCTCGTCGGCGGGCACCAGGGGTGCTGGGGCGACGGGCACCGACGGCCCTTCCTCCACGACCATGTGCACGCCCGTACCGCCGAACCCGAAGGCGCTCACGCCCGCCCGGCGGGGCCGTCCCAGGTCCGGCCAGGGGGCCGGCCGGGTCGCGACGGCCAGCCGGGCGGCGTCGAGCGCGGAGGCGTCGGCCGGCTCGAACTCCGGCTGCGGGGGAACGACGCCCCTGTGCACGGCGAGCACGGTCTTGATCAGCCCGGCGATGCCGGCGGCGTTGAGCGAGTGCCCGAGGACCGCCTTGACCGCGCCGAGGTAGGCGGGCGGCGCCTCGGAGCCGCCGCGCAGGTCACCGAGCACGCCCAGTTCGACCGGGTCCCCGACCGTGGTGCCGGTGCCGTGCGCCTCCAGGAAGTCCACCGATCCCGGCGGCAGTCCGGCGTCCCGGTAGGCCCGGCGCAGGGCGCGGAGCTGGCCGGCCGCCTGGGGGTGCAGGCCACCGTGCACGGTGCCGTCGTTGGCCGTGCCCACGCCGCGGATCACGGCGTACACCCGGTCCCCGGCGGCGAGGGCGTCGGCGAGGGGGCGCAGCACCAGGACCCCGGCGCCCTCGCCCAGGACGAAGCCGTCGGCCTGCGCCCCGAAGGGCAGGCACCGGCCGCTGCGCGAGACGGCGCCGATCCGGCACAGGCCGATCAGCAGGTCCGGTGCGAGGATCATCTGGGCGCCGCCGGCCAGGGCGATCCGGGTGCGGCCCGCGCGCAGTGCGTACACGGCGTTGGCCACGGCCATGAGGCCGCCGGAGCAGGCGGCGTCGAGCGCGTAGCTCTCCCCGTGCAGGTCGAAGACCGAACTGATGGTGTTCGGGCCCATGTTGAGCAGCAGCCCGGCCACCGAGCTGCCGTGCAGCCCGTCGACGGCGCGGACGCTGTCGGCCAGGCCGGGGGCGGTGGCCCGGGCGCCGAACTCGCCGCCGGCGAGCTGGCGCATCCGGATGCGCATGGTGGTCAGCTCGCGGTAGCCGCTCTCGGTGAGCGAGGTGATCACCGAGGTCTCCTCGCGGTCGAAGCCCTCGGTCTCCCAGCCCGCGTCCTGGATCGCCTCGCGCGCCAGGTCGATGAGCAGCCGGTGCTGGGGGTCCATCGCCCGGGCGCGGCGCGGGGGGATGCCGTAGTGCGCCGCGTCGAAGTGGCCCACGTCCGGCAGCAGGGCCATGGTGTCGGTGTAGGTCGAGAGGGTGTCGCGGAAGTCGTCGCCGAGGAAGGCGGCGGCGCGCCAGCGGGAGTCCGGGACGGTCGAGAACTGCGGCCGGGGCGCGGTCAGGAGACGCCAGTAGGCGTTGACGTCCCGGGCCCCGGGGAACCGGCAGGCCATGCCGACGACCGCGATGTCCTCGCGCCGTGTCTCCCGGGGGTGCGGAATCGCTGTGGGGGTGTCGAAATCCATCTCGGGCACGGGGGTCACGTCATCCTGAGGTGGCGAGGTGGCCGCGCCACCAGTCGACGGTCGCCTTCACCTGCTCGTCCACGGGGGTGGCCCGTACGCCGAACTCGGCTTCGTACGCGCTCGAATCGACCAGAAACGGCCGGTCGAACTGGTAGCGGACCTCCTTGAGCTCGCGCAGCAGCGGGGAGAACAGGCCCGCGAGCGCCAGGGCGGGGGCCGGCAGGCCACGGACCGCGACCGGTGCCGTGCCGGCCTGCCGGGCGAGCCGGTCGACCATCTCGCGCACGGACAGCGCGGGTTCGGTGGGGACGTGCCAGGCGCGGCCCCAGGCCCGCTCCTCCCCCGCGACCTCGACCAGGGCCCTGGCGACGTCGGGGAGGTAGGTCCAGCTGTGCGGGGCGTCGGGGTCACCGAGGGTGGAGACCGCCTTGCCGCGCAGCAGCGGTGGAATGACGCGGGCGGCCAGGTGGCCGCCGTCGGTGACGCCGGGACCGAAGAAGTCCGAGGCCCGCACCTCGACGGCCTTGATGCGGCCCGCCTCGTGCAGGGCGAGCGCCTGCTCCCAGACGGCGGCGCGCAGCCGGCCCTTGGTGCCGGTGGCCGCGAGCGGCAGGTCCTCGGTGAGGGGGCCGGCCACGGGGCCGTAGCCGTAGAGGTTGCCGAGCAGGACCAGGACGGCCCCGGAGGCCTCGGCGGCCGTGCACAGCGACGCGGCGAGCGGGGGCCATTCGGTGGCCCAGCGGTGGTAGGGCGGTGCGGCGCAGCCGTGGATGGCCGCCGCGCCCTGCACGGCCTCGGTCAGCCGGGCGCTGTCCGAGGCGTCCAGCGCCAGGTGGGTGATGCCGGGTTCCGCGGTGCTGCGGCCCGACCTGGTCACGACCCGTACGGAATGCCCCTGTTCGACCAGAAGTCGAGCGGTGGCTGCCCCGGCGGGCCCGAATCCGATGACGACATGAAGACTCACGGTCGGAACCCTAACGTGAGCCCCTCACGCCCCTTCAGCAGACCGGCCACGCCGGGGTCCGGGAACGTAAGCGGTCATCTACGGCGCTTCCAGGACGAGTTCGCCGAGGAACCAGGACTCCAGCCGGGCCACGCGGGAGACGACCTCGGCGCGGTCACGGCCGGAGACCAGGGCGGTGAACAGGAAGTCGGAGGAGTGGCGGGCGGGCTCCAGGGTCTGGCCGGGTTCGACGAAGACGCGGAACTTCTCCACCCAGGGGAAGTCCGGTGCCCGCCGGGGTACGGCGACGACCCTGCCGGGGCGTTTCATGAGCACGAGCTGGCCGGTCATGGTGCGCGGCAGCGGGCGCCCTCCGGTGGCGGCGGCTGCGGCGATCCCGTTCAGCGGTGCGGGCAGCGGGAGCCCGAGCTGGGCGCGCAGCCAGACCTCGGTGGGGTCCACGCCGAAGAGGAGGCCGACGATGTCGCGGATGGCGGCGCCGCCGGTGCGGCAGGCGATCTCGCACAGGACGAGGTCGTCGTCGGGGGTGTGGAAGACCTCGGCGTGGAAGGCGAAGTCGGCCGGTCCGGGCAGGGCCCGCAGGGTGCGTTCGACGAAGTCGAGGAGCCGATGGGCCAGCGGGTCGTCCACGTCGAGGGTGAGGTCGACGCGGGGGCCGGTGTCGGTGGCGTACGAGGCCAGGGCGTACTGGTACTGCGAGGGCCAGGCCAGCACGGTGCGGCCGCCGAGGACGAGGCCGTCGACGTGGCACATCGGGCCCTCGACGTACGCCTCGGCGAAGAGGTTCGGCTGGTCGGGGCCGTAGAGGTCGAAGTCCTCGGCCAGGTAGGCGTCGAGCTCCGCCGGGGTGTGCAGGATGCGCAGGCCCATGGAGCCGGCGCTGTCGCGGGGTTTGAGGACGACGGGGAACCCGTGCTCGGCGGTGAAGGCGAGGAGGTCGGTGGCGGTGTGGACCTCGCGGTGCGGGGCGGTGCGCACGCCGGCCGCCGCGGCGTGGGCCTTGGTCACCAGTTTGTCCCGGAACGGCCGTACGGCGTCGGGGCGCTGGCCGGGCAGGTCGAGGATCTCGCGGAGGGCGGCGGCGCGGTCGAGGTCGCGTTCGTGGACGGAGACCAGGTGGCGGATGCCGTGCCGGCGGGCCAGGTCGAGGGCGCGGGCCTCCAGGGTGCCGCTGAGGTCGTAGCCCTCGACGGCTTCGGCGTGGGCGAAGCCCTCGTCGGCGCCGGGGAGTTCCTCGGCGACGCCCGCGAGGTTCTGGGCGCAGGTCAGCAGCACGAGGTCGCCGTCGTAGCCGTCGAACCAGCGGGCGTAGGGCAGGGCGTGGACCGAGCCGATCTGGTGCAGGACGAGAACGCTCATCGCCGCCCCCCTTCCAGGGCCGGGGCACCGGCGCGGGCCGGCTGCGCCTGGTGCAGGACGAGTACGGACGGGGGTGCGGTCTCGGGGGCGTACCGGACCAGGTCGGCCGTCCAGGTGCCGTCCGTGGCGCGTACGGTCTCCACGAGGACCGGGTGGCCGGGTACGGCGGGCAGGACGGCCAGGGCCGCGTCGGCGGCCGGGTCGCCGGGGCCCCGGCGGCGTTCGCCGGCGGGGCGGTGCGGTTCGACGGTGAGTCCGGCCGCCGAGCCCACGGCGCCGGCGCTGATCCCGCCGTCGGCGAAGGCGCGCAGCGCCGGCTCGTCGGCGAGTTCGGCCACCACCGGGGCGCCGGGCGCCCTGCGGTCGCGCACCAGGAGGGGGTAGCCCCAGGTGTGGGCGGCGAGGTGGAGGTCGATGATCCGGCGGGCGGCGGTCCGCGGGGTCACCGGTACTCCGGCGGCGGCCAGCAGGTCGCGGGCGCGCAGCGGGTCGGTGAGCACCAGGGCCTGGTCCCGGGTGAGCCCCGGGAGCCCCAGGTGGTCGCGGAGGGCCCCGGCCCGGACCTGGTCGGCCGGGTGGAGGGCGACCAGGGCGGTGCACGGGGTCCGGGCGGCCAGGGCCAGGACCGTGGTCTCGACGGCGGCGGTCCGGGGGTAGTGCGCCACCCGGTGGACCGTGCCGCCGCCCACGGCGGGGACGGGTGGGGGCGGCGGCCCGTCGGCCCCCGTGACGAGGAACATGCCGTCAGCGGCGTCGCCCAGCCAGTCGGCGTACGGGAGCGGACCGAGGCGGGGGTCGTGCAGGACGACGACGGTCATGCGCGGACCTCTCCTTCGCTCCGGGCGCCCGGGGTGACGCGGATCGTCAGCCGGGTCGCGGTGAGGTGTTCGCACAGCTCGACGGCCGTGTCCGTGTCGGGGGCGGTGACGGCGAGCAGGCCGAGGCGGTCCCAGTTGTCGCGCGTCGCGTGGACGACCGAGCCGGGCCGGGCGGAGAGGTCCAGGGCGAGCACCGACGGGTGGGCGCGCAGCCGCTCGGCGCCTTCGATCGCCTCGACCGTGCCGGGCGCGGCGAGGACGGCGCGGGCGCAGCCGGCCGCGAACGGCCGGGGGCGCTCGGTGAGCGGTTCGACCAGGCGGAACGGCCAGGCCAGGGAGTAGTGCACGAGGTCGATGCCGTACGCCGCCTCGACCAGCTCCTGGATCCGGCCGCCGCCGTTGCGGTTGTGGCCCTCGATGATCAGCGGGCCGCGCGGGGAGAGCCGCAGCTCGGTGTGGGCGGGGCCGTCCTGGACGCCGACGGCGTCGAGGAACGCGGCCACGGCCTCCTCGATGCGGCGTTCGTCGGCGGGGTCGAGCCGGGCGGGCAGGGCGTGGCCGAGTTCGGCGAAGTGGGTCTCGTCGACGAGCTTCTCGGTGACGGCGACGACGACGTGGCGCCCGGCGAAGCTGAAGCTCTCCACGCTGAACTCGGGGCCGGGGATGTACTCCTCCAGCAGGAAGTCGGCGACCTCGTAGAGGGTCGAGCCGCGGTCCATGCCCCGGGCGCGCAGGGCGCGGACGCGTTCCCACACGGCGGCGGCGTCCTGGGGTCCGTGGGCCTTGAAGATGCCGAAGCCGGCGGTGAGGTCCACGGGTTTGACCACGACGGGCCAGCCGTGTTCGGCGGCGAAGGCCTCGATGTCGTCCGGTCCCCGCAGGGGCGCGGCGCCGATCGCGAACCGCGGGGCGACGGCGGCGAGATGGCGGCGCATGGCCAGTTTGTCGCGGAGCAGCCGGGCGGCCTGGTGGCCGGTGCCGCCCAGCCCGAAGAGGTCGTTGATCCGGCCGGCGACCTCCAGTCCGGGTTCGGTGAGGGAGAGCGCCGCCGCGAAGCCCCAGGCCTGGTGGGCGGCCCGGACCAGCGGCTCCACCACGGTCCAGTCGGTGAAGTCGGCGACGAAGGTGACGTCGGCCAGCCGGGCCTGTTCCGGCTCGAACTTGTCCTTGTGCTGGATCAGGATCACGTTCAGGCCGAGGGACTTGGCGAGGCGGACCGGCTCGGTGAGGTGGCCGAGCAGCAGCAGGGTGCGTTCGGGGACCATGGGGTCCTCGGGCGCCCGGGTGACCGCGTGGACGGCGGGGCCGGCGTGCAGGGCTTCGGACGGGTCGGCCGTCGCGGTGGCGTCGGGGGCGCGGCGGACCCGGAGCAGGGCCTTGGCCTCGGCGGCGTTCTTCTCGGCCTGCGCGGGATCGCTGCCCTCGACGATGACGAAGCCGTGCCGGCTGGCGGAGTTGACGGTGCGCGGGAGGGTGTCCCCGGGCCCGAAGGGGAAGTGGAGGTCGTGGACGGGGGCCAGCGCACGGATGGCGTCGAGGCCCTCGACGGCGGTGACGGGTGCGGGGCCGGGGTCGAGCTGGAAGTAGGAGATGGTGGCGGCGCCACGGGCCGGGGCCGGGGCGAAGGGCCGTCCGGCGAGGGCCTCGAAGATCGCGGCCTCGATGTCGTAGCCGGTGGCGATCCGGATGAGGTGCGGGATCCGGTCGCCGCCCAGCCGGGCCTGGGACTCCACCACGCGCGGCCCGTCGGCGGTGAGGACGATCTCGGTGTGCGCGGGGCCGAACCGGTGGCCGGCGGCGTCCAGGAGGGCGCGGACCAGGCCGGCCATGGCGTCCGCGTCGGCAGGGGCGAGCGGTGCGGGGAAGAGCTGCCCGGTCTCGACGAACAGCGGCGCGGGGGTGACCCGTTTGGCGGTGATGCCGATGACCTCGTGGTGCCCGTCGGCGCTGAGCGTCTCGACGCTGAACTCGGGGCCGCGCAGGTATTCCTCGATCAGGACCGGGCCGGCGTGGCCGAGCCCTCCGGCGACCTCGGCGGTCCACTCCGCCGCGTCCTCGGGGCCGTTCACCAGGCGTACGCCCGTGCTGCCGGCGAGGTTGGTGGGCTTGACGACGGCCGGAAAGCCGAACTCGGCCACCAGGGACGGCACTTCGGTGGGGTCGGCCGCAAGTCGGGTGCGGACCGGGGAGAGGCCGTGCGCGGCGAGCAGGGCGCGCAGCGCGGCCTTGTCGTTGAGGCGGTGCACGGCCTCGGGCGGGTTGACGGCGAGGCCGAGGGCCCGGGCCTCCTCGGCGACGGCCACCATGGTGGACTCCTGCCCGAGGTGGAGCACGTGGGCGACGTCGTGGGCCGTGGCCATCTGGCGCACCAGGGCCCGCAGGGCGGGCTCGTCGGTGAAGTCGACCAGCCGGAGCCGGGCGCTGTGGCGGGCCACGTCGCGCAGGTAGGCGCGGGTCTGGCGGGCCGGGTCCCAGACGGCGTACACCTCGAAGCCGGCGGCGGTGGCCTTCTCGGCCAGTTGGCGGTACGGCTGGACCATCAGGATCCGGGTCGGGCCCCGGCCGTCGTGGGCGGTCATGCGGTCATCCCTTCGGGCTCCTTGGTCGACGCGGTCTCCGGGTCCGCCTGCTGCGCGCGGACTTCCTGGGCGCGGAACAGGGAGCGGTACAGCAGCATGGCTCCGGCCCCGAAGAGCACGTACACGCTCGCCAGGCCCCAGGGCGGGACGACGGCGCTGAGGCTGACGAAGACGGAGCCGACGAGCAGGCCGAGGCGGACCTGGAGCCCGTAGGCGGCCATGTACTTCGTACGGGCGGTGCTGGGGACGAAGTTGGCGAGGAGGGTCTGCTTGACGGGGGCGCTCATCAGCTCGCCGAAGGTCACCACGACGGTGGCCGCGAGCAGGGTCCAGGCGTCGCCGCTGACGGCCCACACCATGTAGCCGGCGGTGAAGACGACGATGCCGGTCATCAGGCGGCGGCGCTCGTCGAGCGCGCCGAGCACCTTGCCGACCCACAGGGCGCAGGCGACGACGAGCAGGGTGTTGCCGGCCCGCATCAGGCCGAGCATGTTGACCCCGGTGACGGTCAACTCCCAGGATCCGATGCCGATCAGGTGCTGCGGGGTGAAGTCCTCACCGAGCCGGACGGCGATGGAGGAGGAGATCTGCACCTCGATGGAGCGGATCAGCAGCGCGGCGACGGCCAGCCGCAGGAAGATCGGGTCGCGGGCCACGGAGACGTAGCCGACGAGTGCGGTGCGCACGCCGCGCGGGTTCTCGGCGGCTCCCGCGGGGGCGGTCTCGGTGATGCCGAACCAGGTGACCAGGAAGATCCCGGTCGTCATCACGGCGGCGGCGACGAGGAGGTGGAAGAAGTGGTCGTAGTAGAGGAAGCCGCCGACGAGCGAGCCGAGCATGAACGCCAGGTTCGTCGACCAGTAGGTGAGGGTGTAGACGGCGGTGCGCGATTCGGGGGTGGAGACGTCGACGATCATCGCCTCGTTGGCCGGCAGGGCGAGGCCGGCGCAGCAGGCGGCGGCCAGGTAGAGGGCGTAGAGGACGAGACCGTTGCCGCCGCCCGCCGGGGAGGCGGCGACGGCCAGTCCGACGTAGCCGAGCCCGGCGCCGATCTCGCCGGCGAGCAGGACGGGGCGGCGGCCGTAGGTGTCGGAGAGGTGACCGCCGACCAGGTTGCAGGCGATGGTGGCCAGGGCGACCACGAGGGTCATCAGGCCGGCGGTGGCGGCACCGTACAGGGTCGAGAAGTGGATCACCATCAGCGGGACGAGCATGATGTCGAAGAACCGCTGGACGAAGCCGACCCCGATGCGTAAGCGCAGGTTGGGGTGGAGGTCGGAGAGGGTCACCGGCCGGCCACCTCACCGGCTGCGGGCTCCGCGGGCTCGGCGGGCCACCAGCTGAGGTAGCGCTCACCGCTGTCGGGGAAGACGGTGACGACGGTGGCGCCGGACAGGTCGTGTCTTCGGGCGAGTTCGAGGCAGCCGTAGGCAGCGGCGCCCGAGGAGACCCCGACGAGCAGGCCGGTGGCGGCGAGGGCGCGGGTGGTGGCCGCGGCGGCCTCGTCGGGGACGACGACGACCTCGTCGATGAGGGACAGGTCGGTGACGGGGCTGGTGAAGCCGCCGTTGAGGCCGGGGATGCGGTGCTGGCCGGGTTCGCCGCCGGACAGCAGGGGCGAGCCGGCGGGCTCGACGGCGACGACCTTGAGGCCGGGGTTGTGCTCGCGGAGGTAGCGGGCGGTGCCGGTGAGGGTGCCGCCGGTGCCGACGCCGCAGACGAGGTAGTCGACGTGGCCGCCGGTGTCGCGCCGGATCTCGGGGCCGGTGGTGGTGTAGTGGGCGCGCACGTTGTCGGGGTTCTCGTGCTGGCGCGCGTACCAGGAGCCGGGGATCGCCGCGTGCAGTTCCTCGGCGCGTTCCACGCAGCCGAGGAAGCCGCGGGCCGGGTCGGTGAACTCGATGCGGGAGCCGAGCATGCGCAGGGTGAGGATGCGTTCGGCGGAGGCGTTCTCGGGCAGCACGATCAGGCAGGGGTGGCCGTGGGCGGCGGCCAGCGCGGCGAGGGCGATCCCGGTGTTGCCGGAGGTGGACTCGATGATGGTCGCGCCGGGGCGCAGCGCCCCGGACTCCACGGCGCCGCGCAGCATGGCGAGGGCGGCCCGGTCCTTGATGCTGGACAGCGGGTTGGCCGCCTCCAGCTTGGCCAGGACGTGTGCGTCGGCGGGCAGCCCCGCGAGGCGCAACCGCAGCAGCGGGGTGTTGCCGACGAGATCCTCCAACGAGGCGGCCACGGTGGCGAGGACGGGGTTGGTCACGGAATTCCTCCCTGGTGCGCGCGGGGTCCGTACGCGCCGCGGCCGTCGCACGGGGTGCGACGGCGCGGTGCGTTCACGGCTTGGACGCTAGCGAGGGAATTCGGCCATCCTCCATCGCCGGGAGGGTTCGGGTTTCGGCAGTGCGCACTTCTGCGGGGATGGCGCTCCGGGAGTCAGGTGATCAGCAGGGCCGGGCCCGTGATCATCAGGCCCAGGTCGTGGCCGGCGTAGGCGAAGAAGGCGAACATGACCAGGGCCGCGCCGCCGAGGGCGAAGTCCTTGAGGAACTGGATCTGTTCCAGCGCGCGGTTCTGCGGGTCGTCCTCGCGCCAGAAGGCGTGCATCACCAGCGCCACCACGAAGCAGTAGGCGGCCAGGATCAGGGCGCCCAGGTCGGCCCAGACGCCCAGGACCACGCTGAGCCCGCCGACCAGCATGACCAGGCCGCTGCCGAGGGTGGCCGCGGTCGCCAGTGAGGCCGGCAGACCGCGGGAGGTCGCGTATCCGGCCATGTACGAGGTCTTGGTCAGGTGGCCCACGGCCGAGGCGAGGAACAGCAGTACGAACAGCACGCGCCCGATGAGTACGAGGACGTCCATGTCGACCTCCGGTGATCTCAGGTCAATTGTCAGCCCTCGATCGCGGTCCGCAACTGGTCACGGGCCGTGACCCCCAGTTTGGGGAACGCCCGGTAGAGGTGGTGGCCGACGGTACGGGGGCTCAGGAAGAGCTGGGTGGCTATCTCGCGGTTGCTGTGGCCCGCCGCGGCCAGCCGGACCACCTCCCGCTCCTGGGGGGTGAGACGGCCCAGCACGGTGCCCGTGGCGCTGGTGGCGTCGATGACCTCGCCCGTGCCGCGCAGCTCCGCCCGGGCCCGTTCCGCCCAGGGCCGGGCGCCGAGCTGCTCGAACAGCTCCAGGGCGGCCCGCAGCCGGCGTCGGGCGTCGGAGCGGCGCCGGCGGCGGCGCAGCCATTCGCCGTGCAGGAGCTGGGTCCGGGCCCGTTCGAAGGCGCCGCCGGCCTGCTCACCGTACGTGAGCGCCGCGGTGAAGTGCTCCTCCGCGGTGTCGTCCCCGCCGGTCAGGGCCCGGCAGCGGGCCGCCAGGGCGAGGGCGGCGGGGCGGCCGGTCAGGGCCGCCCACTGCTCCACCCGGGCCAGGGCGGCGGGCCGTACCGTGCCGGTCCGGGCCGCGGCCTCGACCAGGTCGGGAAGGTAGGCCGCGGCCAGGCTGGGCGGGGCCGCCGGGTCGTGGTCGGCGCGGTCCAGGTGGTCCAGGGCCCGGGCCGGATCGCCCGCGCCCAGGTGGGCCAGCGCCAGGGCGCGGTGGGCGTGGGCGGCGGCGGTGCCCAGGTCGTGGGCGGTGGCATGGGCGAGGGCGGCCTCGGCGTACCGGGTGCCGTTCGGCCCGTCGCCCTCCAGGGCGGCGCAGGTGGCCAGGGTGGCGCGCAGGTAGCAGGCACGGTGGTCCAGGCCGGCGTACTGGGCGATGCGGAGCCCTTCGGCGGCGGTCCGGGCGGCCGGCTCCAGCTCGCCGAGGACGAGGTGGGTCTCGGCCAGCAGGTGCAGGGACGTGGCCTGCCAGCCGAGGAGGCCGTGGGCGCGGGTGTGGGCGACCAGGAGCGTGGCCAGGTCCCGGGCGTTCTCGTGGTCGGCGAGGAGGTGCACGGCGTGGGCGGCCTGGAAGCGCTCGCTGAACAGCGCGGTGTCGTCGCGGGCGGTGGCCGCCAGCCGGGAGCCGTCGAGCGGGTCGCCGCCGTACAGCGCGGCGAGGTCGGCCAGGGTGTCGTACGGATCCGGCCGGGCGGCGGCCACCCGGTCGCGGAGCCGGCCCAGCAGACCCGCATGGCCGGCGGAGTGCGCGGCGTGGAAGGCCTCGACGAGGATGGCCGTCCCGGTGGAACCGGTGCCGAGCAGGACCTCCACGGCGCGGACGGCGGAGCCGGAGTTGAGCTCCGACGCCGCCCGCACCCGGGCCAGTTCGACGGCGGCCTCCGCGGCGGCGGTCTGCCTGCCGGCGGCTTGCGCACCGGCGGCGGTGTCCGCGGCAACGCGCGTCTGCGGACCGGCGGCCGGCGGACCGGCGGTCTGCCGGCCCGCGGTGGCGCCGTCGGCGGCGAGATCCGTGTCGCCGCGGCGCAGCAGCGCGGTCACGCGCTGGAACTGGCCGGCGTCGGCGGCCGCCTGGGCGGCGGCGATCAGTCGGCGTCGGCGGTCGACGGGGTCGGGGCTGAGCTGTGCGGCCCGTTCCAGTGCGGCCGAGGCGCTGGCCGTGCCCTGCCGGCCGACGGCCCGTTCGGCGGCGCGGTCGAGGTCCCGGGCGACGGCCTCGTCCGGGCCGGTCGTGGCCGCCGCACGGTGCCAGGCCCGGCGGTCGGCGTGCTCCGGTCCGTCGAGGGCGTCCGCCAGCGCCCGGTGCGCGTCGATCCGGCGGGACAGCGGGGCACTGCGGTACGCGGCTGCCCGGACGAGCGGGTGACGGAAGGTCAGGCCGCTTCCCTCCAGCCGGATCAGGCCGACGGTCTCGGCGGGTTCCAGCGCGGCGGGCGTGACCCCGGCCGCGCGCAGGACGGTCGCCAGGTCGCCGGTGTCGTCGGCGGCGGCGACGACCAACGCGGCCCGGGCCGACTCGGGCAGCCGGTCGATCCGGGTGCCGAAGGCGGCCTGGACCCGGCTGGACGGGGTGGGATCGGCGGGCGCCGCGGGCAACGGGCCCAGCAGGCCGTCCCGTTGCTCCTCGCTGAGCGAGCGGGGCAGCTCGATGAGGGCCAGCGGGTTGCCGCGGGACTGGGCGGCCACCTGCTCCCTCACGTGTGGCGGCAGGTCCGCCCCGGCACCGCAGGTGCGCAGCAGCTCGGTCGCGGCCTCCCGGTCCAGCGCGTCGAGCCGCAGTTCCGGCAGGCCGAACGGGCGCGGCTCGCGCAGGGCGAACACCATCACCACGCCCTCGCTGTCCAGCCGCCGCGCGGCGAACATCAGCGCGTCCAGCGAGGCCTGGTCCACCCATTGGGCGTCGTCGACCAGGCACAGCACGGGGTCCTCACCGGCGTACTCGGACAGCAGGGTCAGCACGGCCAGCCCGGTCAGGAACCGGTCCTGGCCGCTGGGCGTGGCCAGTCCGAACGCCGCCCGCAGCGCGGCGGCCTGGGGTTCGGGCAGCACCCCGAGCCGGCCGAGGGCCGGCCGCAGCAGCTGGTGCAGCGCGGCGAAGGGCAGTTCGGTCTCCGACTCGATGCCGGTCGTCCGCAGGACCCGGGCCGGCCCGGCGCCGTCCGCCAGGTGGTCGAGCAGCGCCGTCTTACCGATTCCGGCCTCGCCGTGGATCACCAGAGCACTGCTGGCACCGTGTGCCGCCTGCTGGAGGAGGCTGCTGAGCTGGCCCTGTTCCGCGGCCCGACCGTAGAGCATCCGGCGAGTCTAACCAGGTCGACGTACATGATCGCGCTCGCGTTGGGTCATGGTGACCGATACGCGGACCGGGTGCGTACACCTACTGTCGTGTCCGTCGGGAACGCCGGAAGCACCGGAAGCCGCCCACGAGGGTGGCCAGTTCTCGACGTCACGACCGCAGACAGAACCCCACTCCTTCGGAGAACAGATGACTTCGTTCAGCATCGAGACGGCCCGACTGCAGCTGCGCCCGTACACCACCGAGGAGGCCGAGCACGTGGTGGCCGGCTCCCGCGAGGGGCGCAACTGGAGCGCGGGCTACCCCCGCGCCGACGACCAGGACGTCGCCCGCATCTTCCTCGGCCTGCCGGCCGGCGGCGACCCGCTCTTCGCGCCGCTGCAGATCACCCTGCTGAGCAGCGGTGAAGTGATCGGCGGGATCGGCTTCTTCG
This sequence comes from Streptomyces sp. WAC06614, assembly GCF_003949795.1. Lineage (GTDB taxonomy): Bacteria > Actinomycetota > Actinomycetes > Streptomycetales > Streptomycetaceae > Streptomyces. The sequence continues at coordinate 2,319 of NZ_RPRY01000064.1, read as the reverse complement.
GCCCGCCGGACGAGACCGGGACCGTCGGTCTCGGCTACGGCGTGGCCCCCGAGGTCGAGGGCCGCGGCTACGCCACCGAGGCCCTGCGCGCCCTGCTCGACCGGGCCTTCAGCACGGGCGGGGTGCGGCGGGCCCTCGCCGACACCGACCACGGCAACCTCGGCTCCCAGCGGGTCCTGGAGAAGGCGGGCCTGCGCCGGATCTCCTCCGACGACACCCTGCACCACTACGCCCTGTCCGCCCCGACCACCGACGCAGGACGAGAGGACACCCCCGTGCGCACCCTGACCTACTACGTCGCCACGACCCTCGACGGCTTCATCGCCGGCCCCGACGGAGGGGACCCGACCGGCACGGTCTTCGACGTCACCCCCGACTACGTCGCCCACGTGACGGCCCACTACCCGGAGACCCTCCCCGGCCCCGCCCGGCAGGCCATGGGCGTCACGGCGGAGGGCACCCGCTTCGACACCGTCCTGGAGGGCCGCCGCTCCTACCAGGTCGGCCTGGACGCCGGGGTGACCGACGCCTACCCGCACCTGCGCCACTACGTGTTCTCGCGCACGCTGACCACCGCCCCGGACCCGGCCGTACAGGTGGTGGCCGGCGATCCGGTCGCCACGGTCCGGGAGCTGAAGGCGCAGCAGGGCAAGGGCATATGGCTGGTCGGCGGGGCGGAGCTCGCCGGCGCGCTCTACGCCGAGATCGACGAACTCGTGCTGAAGGTCAACCCGGTCACCGTGGGCAGCGGCATCCCGCTGTTCGCCGGCAAGCGCGGCGCGGACCTGCGGTCCTTCGCCCTGACCGACCACACGGTCCTGCCGAGCGGGGTCGCGTTCCTGACGTACGCGCGCCGCTGACCGTGCGGGGCCGGGACGCCGGACCGCGCCGGTACGCGCCGCGGACACCGCCGAACGGGTCGTTCCGTCCGGCGGTGGTCATCCGCCCGGGCGCACAGCGGATGCCGTACCCGGTCCGGGGCGGCAGGCTGCGGTGACAGGGATGCCAACCGTCACCGCACAGACGAGGACCGAGCCCATGTCGCACCACCGGCGCGTCGGCGCCATCACCGGGGCGGCGGCCCTGCTGCTGCTCACCGCCACCGCCTGCTCGGCCGGCAAGACCACCGTGGGCGAGCTCTCCTTCCGCGGCGCCGACTCCCCGGTCGTGGTGACGCACTCCAACACGTCCGTGAGCGGGTGCCACCGGATCGGGCTGCCGCGCGGCGCCGCGCACGTGCAGAACAACACGCTGGTCGACGTGATCGTCTACCGGTCCCCGTACTGCCAGAAGACCGAGAAGCTGGACGGGACCTACGTCCCCACCAACTCCTCCAACGTCACCGCGCCCGACACCCTGCCCTGGCGCAGCTACAGCGTGGTCCACTGACGGACCGCTGCCGGTCCGGCGGCGGTCCGGTGACCGCGCCGCCCGGCCCGGGTCCGGCCGGCCGCGTAGCGGCCCGGCGTGGTGCCCACGACGCGCTTGAAGTGCCGGGTCAGATGGGACTGGTCGTAGAAGCCGGTCCGGTGGGCGACCTCCCCCGCCGGCACCCCGTCGAGCAGCAGCCGGCGGGCCCGGTCCACGCGGCGGGACATCAGGTACTGGTGCGGGGCGATCCCGAAGGCGGCGCTGAACGAGCGGACCAGATGGGCGGGATGGGCGTGCACGGTGCGCGCCGCCTCCTCCAGGCTGATGCCGGGGCGGATCCGGGAGTCGAGGAGGTCGCGCAGGCTGTGCGCCACACCGCGCGCGGCGGCCGGCGGGAGTGCGGGCGGGGTGCGTCCGGGCACCAGCCGCTCGCCGAGGCGCTCGGTGATCAGGGTGAGGCGGCCGGCGGCCTCCAGTTCGTCACCGGGCCGAGCCAGGGCCCGGTGCAGCCGGTCCACCCGGTCCCGCAGCAGCGGGTCGGCCAGATCGGGGGTGGCGACGGCGGCGCCGACGAGGTGGGGGGCGAACAGGTCGCGGTCGAGGTAGACGACCCGCTTGCGGAAGCCGTGCGGGGTGACGGGCTGGCCGTTGTGGGGCACGTCGGGCGGCAGCAGGGTGACGGCGTCCCGCGGGGTGCCGTGCTCGTGCCGGTCGAGGTCGTAGCGGACGGCGCCGTCGTCGATGATCAGCAGCGTCCAGACGTCGTGGACGTGCATCGGGTAGCTGTGCGCGGTGAAGCGGGCGTGGAAGACTTCGACGACGCCTTCGACCCGGGGCTGCCAGGCGTCGATCTCCACTCCGGACGGCATGCAAGGAACGTACAAGACGGGTCCGGACCCGGCCAGGCAGTCTCGGATCATGGACATCGACACCGCCACCTCCGCCTCC
>NZ_RPRY01000630.1 GCF_003949795.1 Streptomyces sp. WAC06614 | reverse complement strand
CCGGACGGCTGTCCCCGCCCCCGGAGGAGGGGCAGCAGCCGGAGCCCCCGCGCCACGTCCCCTTGGATCCGCCGGGACTGGGCGGCCTGTGACCCTGGACCTGGGCCACGAACGGCCTAGGGGCGGGTGAGCCGGACCGGGAGGGTCTCGACGCTGTTGCCGATGAAGCTGCGCTGGTGGGGCAGTTCGGGCTCCGGCACGGCGAGGTCGAGGTCCGGGAAGCGGGTGAAGAGCCGTTCCAGGGCGATGGTGGCCTCCAGGCGGGCGAGCGGTGCGCCGACGCAGTAGTGGGCCCCGTGGCCGAAGGAGAGGTGGCGTGCCGCCCCGGCGCGGGTCACGTCGAACCGGCCGGCGTCGTCCCCGTGGGCGCGCGCGTCGCGGCCGGCCGCGGTGTAGCCGGCGAGGACCGGGGTGCCGCGCGGGACGACGGTCCCGCCGAGTGCGAGGTCGCGGGTCGGGTAGCGGAAGGGGAACCAGCTGACCGGCCCGTCCCAGCGCAGGGTCTCGTCGACCACGTCGTTCCAGCCGGCCTTGCCCTCCAGGACCAGGGCGAGCTGGTCGCGGTGGGTGCACAGGGCGCGGACCGCGTTGCTGATGAGGTTCAGGGTGGTCTCGTGGCCGGCGACGAGCATCAGCCGCATGGTGCCGACGAGTTCGGACTCGCTGAGCCGGTCGCCGTCCGCCTCGCGGGCGGCGATGAGGGCGCTGGTGAGGTCGTCGCCGGGGTGTGCGCGGCGGGCGGCGGCGATGGTGGCGATCACCTCGACCAGTTCCTTGGCCGCCGCCATGGTCTCGGCGGGGGTGATGTCGGTGGCGATGATGACCTTGTACGAGAGCTCGTGCAGCCGCTCGCGGTACTCGGGGTCCACGCCCAGCAGTTCGCAGATCACGCTCATCGGCAGCGGCAGGGCCAGGTGGGTGCGCAGGTCCGCCACCCCGTCCGGGGCCTCGGCGGCGGCCCGGTCGAGGTCGTCGAGGAAGCCGGCGGTGAGTTCCTCGATGCGCGGGCGGAGCCGTTCGACCTGGCGGGCGGTGAAGGCGTTGCCGACCAGGGAGCGCAGCCGGCGGTGGTCCTCTCGGTCTGCGGTGTGCATGCCCTGGGCCTGGGCGAAGACCCGCAGCGGCCAGTCGGGGGCTATGGCGCCTTCCTGGAGGGCGGTGAAGTGCCGGGCGTCCTTGGCCACATCGGGGTGGCCGAGGAACTCCTTGAGTTCCTCGTGCCCGAGGACGACTGCACCCGGGACCCCGCCGGGGAGGACCACCTGTGCCACGGGGGCGTGCTCGCGCAGCCGGGCGTTGAGGGCGTGGGGGCACCCACCGGCGGGATCGATGCGGTACGGCTCGGTCTGTTCGCTCATTCTGCGAACAGTGCAGGGTGGCCGGGGAGTTGTTCAAGTCCGTCTCACCACCAGGTGAGGGTGAGGGGGAAGGTGGTGCGGGCGGTGACCGGGGTGGCGTCGGTGGCGGTCACGGTGATCTGGACGGTGCCGCTGCCCCAGGGCTTGCCGCTGAGGCGTCCGGTGGCGGCGTCGAGGCCCAGGCCCCAGGGCAGTCCGGTGGCGCTCCAGCGGACGGGTGCCTTGCCGCCGGTGGCGGTGAGCTGCACGGTGCAGGACTGGTTGACCTTGCAGGCCTGCGGGCCCGGGTCGCTGATCCGGAGCTCCCCGGGGGCGGGGGTGGGGG
>NZ_RPRY01000629.1 GCF_003949795.1 Streptomyces sp. WAC06614 | reverse complement strand
TACCGACGCGGCGGACCTGGCGGGCGGCGGCGCCGCAGTGGCGGGGCCGGTGGTCGGCGGGCCCGTGCCGGCCGGGTCGGGCGAGGCGGCCGGGGGATGCCCGGGGCCCCGCCCCGGCACGGAGGCGCGTACGCGGCCCCTCGGGCCCGGGCAGGGGTGGAACTTCGACGGGATCCCGAGCGTCGGGCGGCTGTACTCCGCCCGCAACGGCGGCCGTTACTCCTGCACGGCCAGCGTGGTGGCCTCGCCCGGCAAGGACCTGGTGCTGACCGCCGCTCACTGCCTGGTCGGTGTCGACACGCGCCAGCTGTACTTCGTCCCGCGCTACACCTCCGCCAAGCCCCAGCCCTACGGCAGGTTCCCGGTCCGCCGGGTCTTCATCGACCCCCGCTACCGGCGCCTGGGCCCCGACAAGGGCGCCGCGTACGACGTGGCCTTCGTCGAGGTGGGGCCCCGGCCCGACGGCCGGGCCGTGCAGAACGTCGTCGGGGCCAACCGCCTCGTCACCGGCGGGGCCTACGCACAACCCGACGTCATGCTGATCGGCCACCCGGCCGGCGCCGCCCGGCCCCGCGCCTGCGTCAACCGGACGACCAAGTTCACCAGCCGTGACGCCGCGATCCCCGGCTCCTTCCTCCGGATCAACTGCACCGGTTACCCCGGCGGCACCAGCGGCGGGCCGTTCCTGGCCCACTACGACGCCCGGACGAGGACGGGCTCCGTCATCGGCGTGATCGGCGGCTGGAAGACCGGCGGTGACCTGCCGGACACCTCCTACAGCTCCTACTTCGGCGCCGCCGTCAAGGCGCTGTACGCGACGGCGACACGGTAGACGACGCCGGCCCGTCCCCCGGCGGAGCCGAGGGCGCCGGCACCGGCGCGGGCCCGGGCGGCGGCCCCGCCGGGGTCGGGGCGGCGGCCCCGGCCACCGGGAGGCCGAACGGCTGGGTCCGCCGGGTCCGCCGCGGGTTGCCGACCGTACGCGGCATCTGCGGCGGCCCGGTGGCGATGGCCGTGTCCGGCGGCGGCAGGCACAACTGCCGCCGCAGGTCCGCCAGGGCCGCGTGCAGCGGCGCCAGGACGAGTGCGGCACGCGGGTGCGTCGAGGCCAGGGCATGGGCGGTGGTCTCGATGGCCTCGACGGCGTCCTCCGCCGCGTCCCGGCTCCAGCCGCCCACGGCCACGGAGTCGTACAGGTGACAGGCGGTCTCGGCGGCGGCGTCGGCGTGTTCGCCGACCCCCGGCCCCGCCACGGCGGGCAACAGCTCCATGCCGGGTCAACGATCAGCGCCCGGCGGGGGAACGAACCGTCAGCCGGCGGGCCACCCCGTGGGCGACGGCGGTGGCCGCCCCGGCGAGGCCGGACACCACGTCCCGCGCCCGGGCCGGCCGCAGCACACCCGCCCGGCGCAGCCGGCCGCGCGCCCAGAGGGTGAACGGCACGACCAGCAGCGGGCCGGTGACACGCCCGGGGTGTAGCCGCGGGTGGCGACGGCCTGTCCCCCATGGACCAGGCCGTGCGGTCCGAAACCGTTCAGAGCGCCCTGGTGGAAGGCGGACCGGCCGCCGGTGCGGCGCCCCTCGGCCGCGGCCGCCGCAACGAGCACGGCCATCACCCCGACGGCCGCCGAACACACGCGAGTCGGTCGCCTCCCTCCGCCGCCCCGGCCCGCGCCGCCGTCCCGGCCCCCGCCGCCC
>NZ_RPRY01000628.1 GCF_003949795.1 Streptomyces sp. WAC06614 | reverse complement strand
GCCCCGGAGCCCGCCGTCCCGCAGCAGGCCGACCCGTACGCGCAGATCCCCGCCCAGCAGGCCCACGGCGAGGACACCTACGCCTACCGCACCCAGGAGCAGGACCCGTACGCGGCCACCGGGCAGCCGCAGCCGTACGCCCCGGCGTACGAGGCGTACCCGCAACCGCAGGCCCAGCCGTACGACACGTACGCCCCCCAAGAGCCCCCGGCCCGGTACGACGAATACGCCCAGCCGCAGCCGCAGCAGTACGACCGGCACCCCCGGTACGACGCCTACGGCCGCCCGGTGTCCCACGACCCGGTGTCCCACGACCCGGTGTCCCACGACCCCCGCCCCGACGGGAGCACCCCGCAGTGAAGCGCGCCGCCCCCCTGACCCTCGCGGCCGTGGCCGCCGCGCTCGCCGCGATCACCGCCGCCGCCGCGCTGACCGCTCCCGGCTCCGGCGCCGCCGACGGCCGTCCGGCCGGCGCCGCGGCGGCCCGGATGCCGGTGGAGCGCTCCACCCTGACCTGCCCGGCGCCGTCCTCCTCGGACGTCGCCGAGACCGCGTACACCTCGTTCACCCCCGGCGACGGTGCCGCCCAGGGCGGGACCGCCCGGCTCGTGGGCGCCACCAAGGAGGCCAAGCCGCTGCTGGAGCTGAAGGAGCCCGGCAAGCCCGTCGGAGCCACCGCCTCCGGCGCCGAGGCCCCGGCCCTGACCGGGGCCGCGGACGGCTCGGCGGCCCCCGGCTGGACCGCACAGGTGACCACCAAGGTCGCCGTGGGCCAGGCCCGCGGCCTGCTGGGTGTGGCCTGCACCCCGCCCGGCACCGACTTCTGGTTCCCGGCCGTGAGCACCGGCCGGGGCCGCCAGGACTACGTCCACCTGACCAACGCCGACGAGGTCCCGGCCGTGGTGGACGTCCAGCTCTTCGGCCCGGACGGCGCCGTCAAGTCCGAACAGGGCGGCGGCGAGCACATCAAGGTGGCCCCGAGGTCCTCGGTGGCCGTGCTGCTGTCGACGCTGGTCCCGGGCCAGTTCGCCGACCTCACCGCGCATGTGACGACCCGTTCGGGCCGGGTCGGGGCGGCGGTGCAGGTGATGGAGGACGGGGTCGGCGCGGACTGGCTGCCGGCCTCCGCCGACCCGGCGGGCTCCCTGGTCCTGCCCGGCATCCCGGCCGACGCCACGTCCGTACGGCTGGTCGCGTACGCGCCCGGCAAGGACGACGCGGACCTGCGGATCCGGCTGGCCGGACCGGGCGGCTCGATCAGCCCGGCCGGGAACGAACAGCTCCACGTGAAGGCGGGCATGACGGCCGTCGTCGACCTCGCCGACGTCACCCGGGGTGAGCCGGGCTCACTGGTGCTGACCCCGACCGAAGGTCAGCCGCCGGTCGGCGTGGTCGCCGCGGTGCGCGTGGTCCGCGGCTCGGGCGCCAAGCAGGAGCTGGGCTTCGTCCCCGCGGCCGCGCCGGTGGGCGCGCGGGCGACGGTCGCGGACACCCGCACCGAGCAGAACGCCACGGTCCTGTCCCTGACGGTCCCGGCCGGCGCCGCCGACGCCAAGGTGAGGCTGACGGCGTCCGACGGCACCCGCCAGGAACTCACGGTCAAGGCGGGCACCACCCTCGCCGTACCGAGCACCCCGGCCAAGGGCCCCTACGCCCTCGCCGTGGAAACCACCGCAGGCGGCCCCCTCCACGCCTCCCGAACCCTGACGA
>NZ_RPRY01000627.1 GCF_003949795.1 Streptomyces sp. WAC06614 | reverse complement strand
GTGCCGCCCCGGTGCCGACCCCGAGCCGCCCCGGTGCCGACCCGGAGCCGACCCGGAGCCGCCTCGGTGGCCGGGTTCACAGGCGCCCGAGGAACTCCCCCACCGCCGCCCCGAACCCCTCGGGGTCATCGGCATGGACCACATGCCCGGCCGGGAGCTCCACCAGCCGGACCCCGGGCCGCCGCGCGGCCATCTCCCGGGCGTGGCCGGCCGACAGGCAGTCGCTGCGCTCGCCGCGCACCAGCAGCGTCGGCACCCGTACGGCCAGCCAGTCCGCCCAGTGGTCACCGTTGAGCAGCTGCTGCGAGACCACCATGTCCTCCGGTACGAACGCGGTCCCCCAGCCGTCCTCGTACTCCCGCAGCGAGTCCCCCAGGAACCGCGCGGCGTCCCCCAGCCCCGTCAGGAACTCCTCCCGGCTCGCGCCCCGCCGCGGCCAGTCCAGCGCGAACGACAGGTCCGTGTCGACGACCGCGCCGATGTCCTCGACCACCAGGCCCCGCACCAGGTCCGGCCGCCGCGCGGCGAGCTGGTACGCGTTCACCCCGCCCAGCGAGTGGCCCAGGACCACCGCCGGGCCCACCCCCAGCCGCTCCAGCAGGGCGGCGGCGTCGGCGAGGTACCCCTCGCGGTCGTACTGCGCGGCCCGGTCGGACGCCCCGTGACCCCGCTGGTCCAGCGTGATCAGCCGCCACCCGGGCCCCAGCCCGGCGGCCAGCCGGTCCCAGGTCCGCCCGTTGTGGAAGTGGCCGTGCAGCGCCAGCAGCGGCGCCCCCGGCCCGCCGTGGTCGGTGTACGACAGCTGCCGGCCGCCGTCCAGCTCGATCGTCCCCGGCAGCGGCCCCAGCTTCTCGATCACCCGCTGCCGCAGCAGCTGGTACTCCGCCCAGCGCCGCCGCAGCCGCCCCGGCGGGCGCTTGACGATCCGGCCCGGGGTGACGACCTCCCCGCGCCGGAACTGCTCCCGCGTCAGGTCCACCAGGACGCCGCCCGGCAGCAGGTTCCCCCAGTGGTAGCCCTCCTGCCGGCCCTCGTGGAACACGTCGCTGAGCACGAGGTCGCCGCCTATGAGGTCCTGGACCACCAGCGCGGTGATGTCGCACTGGCCCCACGCAGGGTTCTCCGTCGTCCACGGGATCCGCGAGGTGTCCGCGGGCTCGCTCGTGCCGGCCGACCAGCCGGCGCGGATCGCCGCCTCAAGCTCCGCCAGGGTCCACGGGGTTGTCGTCGTAGGCATCGTCATGCGATCACCATGCCGGTACCCACTGACAATGCCCCGCGACCTTGCCCGGCGCACGCGCGGGCGCCGTGCGCCGTCCGCGCATCCACGCGCTGCCCGGCCACCGTGACCTCGGGCGTGGCGGCCCCTACGGTGAGCCACAAAACCGGAAGTTGATCGTCAGCTTCCGGTCCGTACCGGAGGTTCGACCATGCGACGCCTGTCCCTCGCCCTCGGCGCCCTCGCCGCGGCCGCCACCCTCGCTCTGGCCCCGGCCGGCCAGGCCCAGGCGGCCCCCGCCGCCGCCCCGGCCGTCACGGGCGGCCCGTTCGGCTGCGCCTACCTCATGGGCCCCGCGGTGATCCCGGCGCACCCGTACTGGTGCCTGGGCCACCCGGTGACGGTCCTTCACCCGGGCCAGGTCCGCCACGCGCCCTTCGGCCACGTCCTCTACGTACCGTAACGACGCCCCACCCCCTTCTCGCGGCGCCGCCCCCGGCC
>NZ_RPRY01000626.1 GCF_003949795.1 Streptomyces sp. WAC06614 | reverse complement strand
GCTCAGGGGCGCGGGGAACTGCGCGGCCGGCCACGGACGGCCGGCAGCCCGCCCATCCGCATCCGCCCCCGCGCCGCAGCCGACGCGCGACCCCGCCACAGGACTTCACACCGCCCGGCGACCCACACCCCTTCGCTGGCCGAGCGCGCAGTTCCCCGCACCCCCAAAGGCGAGGCTCCGCCCCCCGGCCGGGTGCCCGGCCGGGCCAGGGGCTGGGGTTCGGCCCCTGGCCGGGTTGAAGGCGGGGTGGTCAGTGGGCTTCGCGGATCAGGGTGCGGACCATGCGGCACGTGACGTTGGACGGGCGGTGGATGCCCGTGCGGGCGGCCATCGTCCGTATCTTGCGGTTGGTCGCCCGGGTGGCGTCGTACGTCCCCGTGTCGAGCAGGAAGATGGCCAGGCGCATGGCCTTCAGACGCCGGTTGTGGGCCTCGTACCACTCGCGGGGCAGGCCCGCGGGCAGCTTCTTCTTCCTCGGCGGTTCGATGATCGCGGCAGCGGCCATCCACAGCCTCCCAAACGGTAGTTGGCGGTCTGTCTGCTCCTGTCTTGCTGTCTCCGATTTTACCGGCGGGCACTGACAAAAGCCCTGGCCGGACGCCGTTGCGGCCCTGCCGCCGCGCGGCCCTCGCTAGGCTCCCGGGCATGGAGATCTGGATCAATCCCGCCTGCTCGAAGTGCCGTGGCGCGCTCACCCTGCTCGACGCCGAGGGCGCCGACTACACCGTCCGCCGGTACCTGGAGGACGTGCCCTCCGAGGACGAGATCCGCGCGGTGCTCGGCCGGCTCGGACTGGAGCCGTGGGACATCACCCGCACCTCCGACCCCCTGGCCAAGGAGACCGGCGTACGGGACCTGCCGCGGGAGTCGACGGACGCGGCGCGGGACCGCTGGATCGCCCACCTGGCGGCGCACCCCGAACTCATCCAGCGGCCGATCATCACGGCCGACGACGGTACGGCCGTGGTCGCCCGTTCGGAGGAAGCCGTCCGTGAGGCGCTCTCCCGCAAGGGCTGACCCCGGCCCGCAGGGCCTGGCCCCGGCCCGCAACGGCTGAGCCCGGCCCGCAAGGGCTGAGCCTGGTCCGGGCCCGGTGGCTCAGGCGGTGGCCGAGGTGGTGGCCACCGCCTCGGCCACCGCCTCCGCGGCGGTCAGCGGGAAGACGTGGTGCGCCGCGTCGGGCACGACCTCGATCCGGGCGCCGGGCGGGAGCGCCGCCGCGGCCGCGCGCGCCGTGCGCCGCGCGTCGTGGCAGCGGGACCGGCCCGCGAAGAGCACCGTGACGGGCAGCCGGCCGAGCCCGCGGAGGTCGGGCCGGGGCCCGGTGACCGGCCGGACGGTGGGGAAGCCGGCGGTCGCCTCCTGCAGCCGGAACCAGTCGGGGCCGGCCGCGTCCGCCACGGCCTGCGGCCCGGCCAGGCCCGACTCCCAGGCGAGGAAGCCGCCGATCCGCCCGGGGGTCGGGCGGAGCAGCATGGGCAGGGCCCGCACCAGATAGGCGGGGCGGAACCCCCCGAACACCTGCGTCGGATCCAGCAGCACCAGCCCCTCCAGCCGGACCCCCGGAGCTGCTGGCGCACCCGCGCCGGAGCCCGAGCCCGCACCGCAGCCCGAGCCAGAGCCCGAGCCCGCACCGCAGCCCGAGCCAGAGCCCGAGCCCGCACCGCAGCCCGAGCCGGAGCCCGGGCCCCCGCCCGAGCCCGCACCGCAGCCCGGGCTC
>NZ_RPRY01000625.1 GCF_003949795.1 Streptomyces sp. WAC06614 | reverse complement strand
GGGTAGAGGTCGTCGGGGGCGTCGTCGGGGCGGCTCGAAAGGCCGGGCCGGGGGCTACCGGGTCAGGCCGGGGCGGTCGCGGCCGCCCATCCGGGCGGCGTCGGCGGCCGCGGTGCCGTCCGTCCACCCCGCGTGGTCCGTCGCCCCGCGCAGCCTCGTCGTGGTCGTCCGCGGGAACATCTCCTCCGCGCGCGACCCGACCGCCACGTCCCGCGCGACCAGGGCCGGCAGCAGCGACCCGCCGCCCACGGCGTGCTCGGCCGTCTCGGCGAGGCGGTGCCCGATCCGGCTCGCGTAGGCGAGGAAGAAGGACTGCCGGAAGGTCTTGGTCCGCTTGCGCCCGCCCGAGCGCTGCGCGGCCTCGGCCCGGGTCATCGCGGCCGTGCCCTGCACCAGCAGCGAGGTGTAGAGCAGCTCGACGGCCTCCAGATCGCTCTCGAAGCCGACCACCGTGGAGAACTCGAACGCCCCGTTCCACACCGCCCGGCAGTGGTTCGCCGTGGCCACGGCGTCCAGCAGCACCGCCTTGGCCTCCTCGTACGGCGGCTCGACACCGATCCGGCACGCGCCCGGGGCCCGTACCGGTCCCTCCCCGCGCGCCGCGAGCAGCGCCTCGTCCACGGTGTGCCGGGCCATCAGCTCCTGCGCCTTGGCACTGAGCGCCTCCGCCTCCTCCGGGTACGAGGTCGCCTCGGCCTTGGCCAGGAGCGCCCGGATCCGTCCGAGCATCCGCGGCTCGATGTGCGCGGCCTCCGGCAGATCGGTCACGTCCCCCGGGACGGGCCCCACCGGCTCGATCGAGGGCAGCCGCACCAGCAGCCGCAGCACCTCCAGGAAGGCCGTGGCCAACGCGAACCGATCGGCCTTCTCCCGCCGCGCGACCTGCTCGGCGTACGCGGCGTCGACGCCGCGATCGGCGGCGTCGGCACGGCGACCGGCGGCGTCGGCACGGCGACCGGCGGAACCGGAACCGGTGGCATCGCCCCACCACACCTCGTGGACGGGCCACCCGGCGGGCAGCCGCCGCCCGTACCGGCGCGCCTCCGCCGCGAACAGGTCCTCGACGAGCCGCACGTGCCGCTCGTCGGCGAGGTCGCGGCGGACCAGCCGCAGCACGTCGGCCGGCCGCCAGCCGCGTTCCCAGGCCTGCCGTACGTACGTCTCCCCGCGCGCCAGCAGCGCCCGGCCGACCCCCGGCCAGGCGGCCGGATCGGCGGCGAGGAGCGACGCGCCGGTGTCGAGCCCGGCGTCGTCCTGGGCGTAGAGGGCGGCGGCGCAGGCCCGCTCGACGATGTCGTTCACGCCCTTCAGCTTGGCATGTCCGCCTTCGCGTCCCACTCCCGGCGGGCGGCCTCGATGTGCGGGCGGTGGGCCAGCGACCAGTCGGCGAGGTTCTTGACCAGGTGGGTGAGGCTGTGGCCGAGCGCGGTCAGCTCGTACTCGACCTGCGGCGGGACGGTGGGGTGGACGGTCCGCGTCACCAGCCCGTCGCGCTCCAGGCGGCGCAGCGTGAGGGTCAGCATGCGCTGCGAGACCCCGTCCAGGGCGCGCTGGAGTTCCTTGAACCGGTGCACACCGGCGGCGAGTTCGACCACCACCAGCACCGACCACTTGTCGCCGAGCCGGTCGAGGACGTCACGGACCCCGCAGTCGTCGGCACAACTGACCACCGGCTCGGCGACAAGTGGTCGGTGCTGGTGGTCTATCTCTTACACATATCTCTCAAGTTACTAAATACTGAGGT
>NZ_RPRY01000624.1 GCF_003949795.1 Streptomyces sp. WAC06614 | reverse complement strand
AGATGTGTATAAGAGTCATGACCAGGTACTCGGCATCGGCGTAGCGGCCTTCCAGGACGGGCCTGATGCGCAGGACGCCCATCAGCTGGGCCGGGAGGAACTCCACGGCGGGATGGTCCGCGCGGATCTCGCCGCGCCGCACCGCCCGCTCGACCATCGCGCCGAGGGCGGCCACCTCCGGCTCGACGATCGCTTCGCGCAGGGCGGAGCGGAGCTCCTCGTCGTAGAGCACGGCATGCCCGAGGGCGTGCGTGAGGCGGGTGTCGCGGCCGGAGGTGCACGCCGCGATCCGGGCCGTCTCACGCAGGTCGCCGGCGAGCGACCCCGTGTCCACCTCGGCCACGGCGCCCTGGCGGTGGGCGCGCAGCGCGGCGGCGACGAGCCGGGGTTTGGTCTGCCACTGCCGGTAGAGCGTGGACTTGCCGCAGCTCGCGCGGGCTGCGACGCGTTCCATGGTCAGGGCGTCGTAGCCGTGCTCGCGCAATTCGTCCAGGACCGCCTGGAAGAACTCCTGCTCCCGCTCCGGTGTGATCTTGGAGCGGCGCGCGCTGGTCGACGTCATGGGTGGCGGCTCTTTTCGGAATGCCTCGGCGATGACCGGTCAGGTCCGTGTCCAGCTGCAGTTTAAGGGGAACCCTGGGCATCGATACAGCCATGTATCGATACGGTATTGTACCGATACGCAAGTGTCTCGATGGTTGGTGGACGACAGGAAGAAGGGCCGGCGATGACCGCCCGCAGCGACGAGGCCGGGGCCCCGGCCGGACCAGGGGCCGCCCGCCGCCGCCTCATACGTGAGGTGCTGCTGGTCGGCGCACTCTTCGCCGTGTACAAGGCCGGCCGGGCCCTCTCGGCGGACCGCGCCGCCGACGCCTTCCGCAACGCCGACCGGCTCTGGGACGCCGAGCGCGCCCTGCACCTGCCCGGCGAGGGCTCCGTCCAGGGACTGCTGCTGCACGGGGACACCCTCGTGCGCGCCGCGAACACCTACTACGCGGCCGTCCACTTCCCGGCGACCGCCCTGTTCCTGGTCTGGCTCTACCTGCGCCGTCCCGCGCACTACCTGTGGACCCGGCGGGTGCTGACCCTCCTCACCGGCGCGGCCCTCGGCCTGCACCTCGCCTTCCCCCTCGCGCCGCCGCGGATGCTCGCCGCGGCCGGGCTGGTCGACACCGCGCAGGTGTACGGGCCCTCGGTCTACGGGCCTTCCCCGGCCACCGACACCACTGCCAACCAGTTCGCGGCCATGCCGTCGCTGCACTTCGGCTGGGCCGTGATGCTCGCCCTGGGGATGATCGCCGTCACGCGGTCCCGCCGGCGCGCCCTGTGGCTGCTGCACCCGCTGGTCACCTTGGTCGTGATCGTGGGCACGGCCAACCACTACTGGCTCGACTCGCTCGTGGCCGCCGCACTGCTCGGGGTGGCGCTGCTGCTGGTGCCTCGGCCGCGGGGGGTCGGCGGCTCGGCGGGCTCGTCCGGCAGGGCTGGCTCGACCGGCACGGCTGGCTCGACCGGCACGGCTGGCTCGACCGGCACGGCTGGCTCGACCGGCACGGCTGGCTCGACCGGCACGGCTGGCTCGACCGGCACGGCTGGTTCGGCCGGCACGGCTGGTTCGGCCGGCGGCGGGGCCGGTGCGGCCGGCGGGGGCCCGGGCCGTGTCAGCGGTGCTGGAGTGGTGGGCTCCGGCCCGGCCCTTCCGGCGCCGCCGCGGGCCCTGCGCGGGCCGGGGGGCCGGGCCGGCGCGGGGGGCGGGGCGG
>NZ_RPRY01000623.1 GCF_003949795.1 Streptomyces sp. WAC06614 | reverse complement strand
GTGCTTCCGGGGCGGCTGGCGGGGCCTCCGCTGCGGGGTCGTCCGCGCCGGCCGCCCCTGCGTCGGGCGCCCCTGCGTCGGGTGCCTCTGCGTCGGGCGCCCCTGCGCCGGCCGCCCCTGGATCGGGCGCCCCTGCGCCGGCGTCGGGCTCCGAGGGCGCGCAGCGCCCGGCCCTGGACCCGTCCCGGCCGGCGACCCCGTACCCGTGGCGGAAGACCCCGCGGCCGGAGGCCACGACCTGACGGGACGGGCGCCTCGCGGTGCCCGACCCGGCCCATGGCGGCGCCGTGGCGCCCGCGGGGGCACGTAGCGGCGGTCCGGGCGGAGCCCGGTTCCGGGGAGGGGCGGGGTGGGGGAGAGGCCCCGCGCAGCGGCGCACGCCATGGCCTGGGCTGCCGGACCGGCCCCGCTGGCGGTACTCTCCGCCTCATGTCCCGCCATGTCGCGATCGTCACCGATTCCACGGCCTACCTGCCCCACCCAGCAATGGCGCGGCACGGCATCACCTCCGTCCCCCTGACCGTGGTCCTCGGCGACGAAGCCCTCGAAGAGGGCACCGAGATCTCCGCCAGGAGCCTCGCCCTGGCCCTCCAGAAGCGCCGCCCGGTCACCACCTCCCGCCCCGGCCCGGAGGACTTCGTCCGGGCCTACCAGGCGGCCGCGGACGCCGGTGCGACCGGCATCGTCAGCCTCCACCTCTCCGCCGAGTTCTCCGGCACCTACGACGCCGCCGTCCTGGCGGCCCGCACCGCCGCCGTCCCGGTCCGCGTCGTCGACACGGGCATGGTCGCCATGGCCCTCGGCTTCTGCGCCTTGGCCGCCGCCGAGACCGCCGAGGCCGGTGGCACGCTCGACGAAGCCGTGGCGGCGGCCGAGAAGCGGGCCGCGGGCATGTCCGCGTACTTCTACGTCGACACCCTCGACTACCTCCGCCGCGGCGGCCGCATCGGCGCCGCCCAGGCCCTCCTCGGCTCCGCGCTCGCGGTCAAGCCCCTGCTGACCCTCGACGGTGGCCGCATCGAGATGCTGGAGAAGGTACGGACGGCGTCCAAGGCCATCGCCCGCCTTGAGGAACTCGCCGTCGAACGGGCCGGTGCCGCCGACGTCGACGTCGCCGTGCACCACCTCGCGGCCCCCGACCGCGCGGACAAGCTTGCGGAACGCCTCCGCGAACGCATCCCCGGGCTGCGGGAGCTGCACGTCAGCGAGGTCGGTGCGGTGATCGGCGCACACACGGGCCCGGGCCTGTTGGCGGCAGTGATCTCCCCGCGGTAGACCCCGAGGACTGACGCGACTGTCCACAAGTGCCGGGATATCCACAGGAATCCGCTGTTCCGAACGGATGTCGTCGGGTTCTCCTACCGTCGTCGCCATGACGACTCAAGACCTCAGCACCCACAGCCCGACCACACCCACCTCGCCCGCCCCCACCACGGGGGCGACCACAGGCACGACCACAGGCGCGACGACGACGAACACGACCAGGGGCGCGCCCCCCGGCGCCACCAGCGGCCCCGGCCGTCCACCGGCCTCGGACGGCCGTACCCGGCACCGCCGCACCCGCCTCCGCGCCCGCTACGGAGCCCGCGGGAGCCGCGCCCGGCGTGCCGACCTCAGCGAGGCCACGCTCCGCCGGGCCCAGGCCCTCCTGGCGGACCACGCCCCGGACCAGGCGGTCGCCACCGCAGCCGGCCTCGGCCGCGCCACGGCCCAGCTGCCCGCGGCGGGCGTCGGCCGCGCCACGGCCCAGCTGCCCGCGGCGGGCGCGGGCCGGGCCCAGGCCCCGGTGCCCGCCCCCGGCACCGGGGCCTGGGCC
>NZ_RPRY01000622.1 GCF_003949795.1 Streptomyces sp. WAC06614 | reverse complement strand
GCCCGTAGCCGCCCTCGCCCCCTCGGAGCCGCCGCATGACCGCCACCTCCACCGCCACCGTCACCGCTCAGCTCACCGCCCGTGACGTCACCAAGTCCTACGCCGGCCGCCTCGTCCTCGACTCCGTCACCTGCTCGGTCCCCTCGGGCGGCCGCCTGGCGATCGTCGGCGAGAACGGGTCCGGCAAGTCCACCCTGCTCCGGCTGCTGGCCGGGGCCGAACGCCCCGACAGCGGCGAGGTCTTCGTCCGCGCCGACGGCGGCCTGGGCTTCCTCGCCCAGGAGGAGCACCTCCCGCCCCATCTGACGGTCCAGCAGGTCATCGACCGGGCCCTGGCCCCGCTCCACGCCCTGGAACGCCGGATGCGCGCCCTGGAGCACGCGATGGCCGCCGCCCCCGGCCCCGGCCCCGCCGTCCTCACCGAGTACGCCGAGCTGCTCACCACGTTCGAACTGCGCGGCGGCTACGAGGCCGACGCGCGCGTCGAACGTGCCCTGGCCGGCCTCGGGCTCCTCGACCTCCCCCGCCCGCGCAGCGTCGCCGGCCTCTCCGGCGGCGAACAGGTCCGGCTGCGCCTGGCCGCGACACTCGCCGCCGCCCCGGAGGTCCTGCTGCTCGACGAGCCGACCAACCACCTCGACGACTCCGCCCTGACCTGGCTGGAGGACCATCTGCGCAGCCGCCGCGGCACCACCGTGGCCGTCTCCCACGACCGCGCTTTCCTGGAACGGTTCGCCACCGACCTGCTGGAGGTCGACGGGGACCTCCACCGCACCGTCCGCCACGGCACCGGCTACGCGGGCTACCTCGCCGAGCGCGCCGCCGACCGGCGGCGCCGCGCCGAGGCGCACACCGTCTGGCGGGCGGAGGTGGACCGGCTGCGGGAGAACGCCGCCGGCCCGGCCCGTCGCATGGCGCCCGGCCGGGAACGCAAGGACGGCAACAAGATGGCGTACGACCGGGCCGCGGGCCGGGTCCAGCAGTCCCTGGCCTCCCGGGTGCGCAACGCCCGGGAGCGGCTCGGCCGGCTCCTCGCGGAGCCCGTTCCCGCACCGCCGGAGCCCCTGCGCTTCACGCCCACGCTGCGGGCCGCGGGCGGCCGGGGCGTGCTGATCGAGGCCGAGGGGGTCGCGGTCGCCGGACGGCTCGCCCCGGTCACGGTGAACGTCGCGGCCGGCGACCGGCTGCTCGTGACGGGGGCCAACGGGGCGGGCAAGAGCACCCTGTTGGGCGTCCTGGCCGGGCGGACCGCCCCCGACGGGGGGCGGATCGTACGGCGCGGCCGGACCGGACTGCTGACGCAGCAGGCCGACGCCGGGCTGCCGGGCGGGCGGACGGTGCTGGAGGCCTACGCGCACGGGCGTACGGGCTCGGCCGAGGAACATGCGGAACGGCTGCTGTCGCTGGGCCTGTTCGCCCGCGAGCGGCTCGACGTACCGGTCGGGGCGCTGTCGGCCGGCCAACGGCAGCGCCTGGCGCTGGCGCGGCTGGTCACCGAGCCCGCCGACGTCCTGCTGCTCGACGAGCCGACGAATCACCTGTCGCCCGCCCTCGCCGAGGAACTGGAAGCGGCCCTCGCCGGCTTCCCGGGCGCCGTGGTGATCGTCAGCCACGACCGCCGACTCCGCCACCGCTGGCGGGGCCCCCACCTGGCACTCCACGCCCCGACCAGGACGCCGTGACCTGCCCTCGGCCCGGACCCCGCGCCGCTGTGGCGGGCCCCGGCGCTGCCGCACCGATCCGGCCCGTTCCGACCGGGTCACCGGGTCACCGGGTCACCGGGTCACCGGGTCACCGGGACCACCCGACTCCACCGCCACCCCGGCACTCCCACCCGCACAGGAGCCCCCATGAC
>NZ_RPRY01000621.1 GCF_003949795.1 Streptomyces sp. WAC06614 | reverse complement strand
GCCGACGCCACCCCCGCGGCCCAGCCGCTCCAGGCGGCCGGCCCGGCCCGCCCGCCCGGGTGGGCGGCGCTTCCCGGGGGCCGGGCGGGCCGGGCCGGCCGCCTGGAGCGGCTGGGCCGCGGGGGTGGCGTCGGCGGAGCGGGCCGTGTCGGCGGAGCGGGCCGTGTCGGCGGAGCGGGCCGTGTCGCGGATCACCCGGGCGACCAGGGCGGGGTCGTCGTTCATCGGGACGTGGCCGCAGCCGGGCAGCCGGACGAGGCGGGCACCGGGCAGCGTCTGCTTGGCCCGCAGGCCCTGGCGGGGCAGCAGCAGGCGGTCGCGGGAGCCCCACGCGACGGTGACCGGCACGTCGGGGACGTCGGAGGTGAACGCCACGGAGCCGCCGGCGGCCAGGGTCGGCCCGAAGCCCTCGGCGGAGCGCAGGGCCAGGGTCTCGGCGACCACGGCCTCGGGGCTGCGCCGGGCCGGGCGGGCGTAGATGCTGCTGGTGAGCGCGGCCCGGCCGGCGGCGGTACGGGCGAGGCGATGGATGGCGGGGACGGGCAGCGAGGCGGCGCCCGCGCGGATGGCCCGCAGGACGAGGAAGGCGTAGAGGCGTTCGGCCTGGTTCCAGAACCCGGCGGGGGAGAGGGCGGTGACCGAACGGACCAGCCCGCTCCGGCCCATCTCCAGGGCGAGCAGTCCGCCGAGGGAGTTGCCCGCCACGTGCGGCCGCTCGACCCCCAGGGCCGCGCAGAAGGAGGCGAGGGCGGCGGCGACGGTGGTGAGGTCGTAGGGGACGCCGTCGGGCAGGGGCGCGGAGGCGCCGAAGCCGGGCAGGTCGACGGCGATCACGTCGTGGTCGGCGGCCAGGATGTCGGTGACCGGGTACCAGGCCTGGAAGTGGTGGCCGATGCCGTGGAGCAGCAGGAGGGGCTCGCCCGAGCCCTGGCGCTCGTAGGCGGCGGTGGCGGTGCGGGGGCCGTGCGGAGAGTCGACGGTGAAGGAGACCGTGGCGGTCATGCTGCTGCTCCTCGGGGGACGGCTGTAAGACGCGCTGTCAGTAATGATTACCGCCGGGTAGCCGTCCGGTACAAGACCCCGGACGCGTCGAGAACATCGTGTGAACGGCTTGATACGTATGCCCCGATCTGCCCCGCCAGGGATGAGGATTGGTCTTGACCAAGGGGGTGCGCCGTCCTATCGTCGCAGGGATAGTGCAGGAACCTTTAATAAACAAAGGCGCGGAACTGCCGCTGGGACACGGCGATTGCAGCGATGGCAGGAGGAGTCAGGGTGGGGACCACGCAGCTCGAATCGGTGCCGGAGCCGAAGTACTGGCACCTCAAGACGGTGCTGAGCGAGGCGCTCGACCAGGACTTCGAGGTGGGCGAGGTGCTGCCGAACGAGCGTGAGCTCGCGGCCCGCTTCGGCGTCGCCCGCGCGACCCTGCGCCAGGCCCTGGAACAGCTCGAACTCGAAGGCCGCCTGCAGCGACGCCGTGGCGTCGGCACCACCGTCGCCCCGCCGCGCGTCGGGGTCGCCGTCGGCAGCGCGGCCAACGGCTGGCCCCTGGAGTCCGTCGACGGCTGGGAGCTGGTCGCCGCCACCGAGGTCGAGCCGCCCGCGGCCGTGCGCGCCCTGCTCGGCACCGGCGAGGGCGAGGCCGTCCACACCGTGCGCCGCACCCGGATCACCGGCGGCCAGGCCGTCGCCGCCGAGCTGCTGTACGTCCCCGCCGCCTCCGTGCCCGGCGGTCAAGCCGACCGTCACCCGTCCGGACCGCGGCCGGGCCGCCGCGCAGGGCGCGCAGACCGCGCAGGGCGCGACCGCGGGCAAGCTGCAGCCGCGCCTGGACCTGGACGGTGACGGCTTC
>NZ_RPRY01000063.1 GCF_003949795.1 Streptomyces sp. WAC06614 | reverse complement strand
GTGCGTCACGCTGCGCTTCCTCCAGGGCCTCTCGGTCGCCGAGACGGCCCGCGTGATGGGGAAGAACGAGGGTGCGGACCGCCCGGTACTGGAGGGTCTTGATCGCACCCTCGTTCTTCCCCATCACGCGGGCCGTCTCGGCGACCGAGAGGCCCTGGAGGAAGCGCAGCGTGACGCACTCCTGCTGCTGCGGGTTGAGCTTGCGGACGGCTTCGAGCAGGGCCGCGTTGGAGAGGGACTCCAGCACCGAGTCCTCGGGGGACCGTTCCACCTCGTTGGCGTCCAGCATCTCGCCCGTCGTGACCTCCAGGCGGAAGCGGCTGGACTTGAAGTGGTCGGCCACCAGGTTGCGGGCGATCGTCACCAGCCAGGCGCCGAAGTCACGGCCCTGCCAGGTGAAGGTGGAGATGCGGCGCAGCGCGCGCAGGAAGGTCTCACTGGTGAGGTCCTCCGCGGTCGCCTTGCCGCCGACGCGGTAGTAGATGTAGCGGTACACCGTGTCGCTGTACTGGTCGTAGAGCCGGCCGAAGGCCTCCGCCTCGCCCGCCTGGGCGCGCTCGACGAGGTCCATCATGCGGGCGCTGTCGCTGTCCGCGGTGGGCCGGCGGGTGGTGGAGGTGGCCGTGCCGCCGCCGCTGCTCGCGCTGCCGCTGGTACGGCTCGCGCCGCCGGGCGTACGGCCTCGTCTGCCCACGGTCGCTCCGCCGTCGGTCAGGGCATAGCAAGGACCGGCAGGGCCGAGGCCGGCAGGGACCGCGGCGGCGAAGGCGGGGACGGCGTACGCGGTGGGGACGAAGCCGCGCAGGTGGTCGAGGACCGTTGCGCGGAGCGTAGCCAGGCCCGAGGCGTCAACCCCGACAGGTGGGTACACGGGACTCCCAGAGGCAGAGCTTCCATCACGTGCAGTGCGGGACCGTTCACCCGTCGTGGCGACGAATGGGCGGTGGCATGCGTCTGAGGAGAATAACGCTTCGTACAGGCAGCACTACACCCAGTTGCGAAAATCATCGCTCCTGACACTTCTGTTTCGTGTCGAGGGCATATTCGGTCGCGGACTGTGATCGCTTAATGATCGATTGAGCGTCCGGAATGGATGCTTCCGAGGCCTGTCACGACCGACCGGGACATGCGCGAGTGCCGCGCCGAACCCGCGGGTAGGGGTGGGGGGTTGCCCTGCGGCGTACCGGTCCCCGCCGGGGCTACCGGCGGCGCCTGTGCAGGGCGATCGCGGCGGCCGCGCCGCCCGCCAGCGCGCCGACCCCGGCGGCCGCCGGGACGCCGACCTTCACGGCCTTGCGACCGGTCCGATAGTCGCGCAGCCGCCAGTCGTGCGCCCGGGCATGCTTGCGCAGTTTTGTGTCGGGATTGATCGCGTACGGATGTCCGACGAGCGACAGCATCGGGATGTCGTTGTGCGAATCGCTGTACGCCGCACAGCGCGCCAGGTCCAGCCCCTCGGCGGCGGCCAGCGCCCGGACCGCCTCGGCCTTCGCGGGGCCGTGCAGCGGCTCGCCGACCAGGCGCCCGGTGTAGATGCCGTCGACGGACTCGGCGACCGTGCCGAGCGCCCCGGTCAGTCCGAGCCGACGGGCGATGATCGTGGCCGTCTCCACGGGCGCGGCGGTGACCAGCCAGACCTTCTGGCCGGCGTCGAGGTGCGCCTGGGCCAGGGCGCGGGTGCCGGGCCAGATGCGCTCGGCCATGTACTCGTCGTAGATCTCCTCGCCGATCGCCATCAGCTCGGAGACCTTGTGCCCCTTGACGATCGACAGCGCGCTGTCGCGGGCGTCCTGCATGTGGTCGGGGTCCTCGACCCCGGCGAGCCGGAACCACGCCTGCTGCCAGGCGAAACGGGCGAGCTCGCGGCGGCGGAAGAACTCCCGCTTGTACAGGCCGCGGCCGAAGTGGAATATCGCGGCGCCCTGCATGACGGTGTTGTCGAGGTCGAAGAAGGCGGCGGCGAGGTCGTCGCCGGCGACGGGGAACTCCGGGGGCGGGGCCTGGGAGGGCCCGGGCGCGGCGGCGGCCGTCACCGCGGCGGCCTCGGGCCCGACGCCCTCGGCGTACGCGTCGGCGTCGGCGTGCGGGGTGTCCGTCGGACCCTCCGACCCTGCGGCCAGCGCGGTCTGGCGGGCGGCCTCGGCCGAGGCCTCGCCCGCGAGCACGCTGCGCGCGGTCGTGGAGCGCCTACGGGGGGTGAGCCATCCGGGAGCGGCCATGACGCGAGCATAGCCACTGTGTTCGGGAGTTCCCGAACCGCGGGGATGCGGCTGTGTGAACTCTGCGGGGCTCCGGCGTTACGGCGCGGGCGGAGCAGAATGAGGGGTATGAGTCCTCTGCTGCGCCGTAAGGAAAAGAAGAATCCCGCCGAGAGGCTGGTCACGCTGATCGGGAAGCCGGGCTGCCATCTGTGCGACGACGCCCAGGCGGTCGTCGAGCAGGTCTGTGCCGAGACGGGCGCGCGCTGGGAGAAGAAGGACATCACCCAGGACGAAGAGCTGTACCGGCGACACTGGGAGCAGATCCCGGTCGTCCTGGTCGACGGTGAACAGCACACGTTCTGGCGCGTGAACCCCGACCGGTTGCGGCAGGCCCTGCAGGGGTGAGCCCGGTCACTTTGGTCGGACAAAGCGGACACAATCTTTGTGCACGCGTTCACAAAGACATAGCCTGCTGTCGATGGGGCGGTCCTGGGACAAGAGGCCGCCTGCAGCCCCGCTCATCCCGCAGGAGCATCGTGGCAACTGGCCGAACTCACCGACCGGCGACCCGCAGCCGAGGCATCCCCGAGGCCACCGTCGCCCGGCTTCCGCTGTACCTGCGGGCCCTGACGGCGCTCTCCGAGCGCTCGGTGCCCACGGTGTCCTCGGAAGAGCTCGCCGCTGCCGCCGGCGTGAACTCGGCGAAGCTGCGCAAGGACTTCTCCTACCTCGGCTCGTACGGCACCCGCGGGGTCGGCTACGACGTCGAGTACCTCGTCTACCAGATCTCCCGCGAGCTCGGCCTGACCCAGGACTGGCCGGTCGTGATCGTCGGCATCGGTAACCTCGGCGCCGCCCTGGCCAACTACGGCGGGTTCGCCTCCCGTGGCTTCCGCGTGGCCGCGCTGATCGACGCCGATCCGGCGATGGCCGGGAAGCCGGTGGCCGGTATCGCGGTGCAGCACACCGACGAGCTCGAAAAGATCATCAGCGACAACGGGGTGTCCATCGGCGTCATCGCCACGCCCGCGGGTGCCGCGCAGCAGGTGTGCGACCGGCTGGTCGCCGCCGGGGTCACCTCCATCCTGAACTTCGCGCCGACCGTGCTGTCCGTGCCGGACGGCGTCGACGTGCGCAAGGTCGACCTGTCGATCGAGCTGCAGATCCTGGCCTTCCACGAGCAGCGCAAGGCCGGCGAGGACTCCGGTGCCGAGGGCGGGTCCGGCGGACCCGGTGCCGGTGCCGGCGCGGCCGGACCGGTCGGCTCCGGGCCCGACGCGTCCCGGCCCGCCGTGGCCTCCGGCGCCACGGGCGCCGACGCGGGCGCCGTCGCGTCCGCGGCCGCCGCCGCTGCCGCGGCCGACGACGCCGCTGCCGCCGCGCGCAAGGGGCGCCCCGAGGGCGACGTACCGGCGGTGATGCCGGCATGAGTCTGCTCGTCGTAGGACTGAGCCACCGCAGTGCGCCCGTGAGCGTGCTGGAGCGGGCCTCGCTGACCGTCGACGCCAAGGTCAAGCTGCTGCACGACACGCTGGCGGCGGAGCCGGCGGCCGAGGCGGCCGTGCTCGCCACGTGCAACCGGATCGAGCTGTACGCCGACGTGGACAAGTTCCATGCCGGTGTCGCCGAGCTGTCCACGCTGCTCGCCCTGCACAGCGGGGTCGCGCTGGAGGAGCTCACCCCGTACCTGTACGTGCACTACGAGGACCGGGCCGTCCACCATCTGTTCTCGGTGGCGTGCGGGCTGGACTCGATGGTGGTCGGCGAGGGCCAGATCCTCGGCCAGATCAAGGACGCGCTGGCGCTCGGGCAGGAACTGCACACCGCCGGCCGGCTGATCAACGACCTGTTCCAGCAGGCGCTGCGGGTCGGCAAGCGGGCGCACTCCGAGACCGGGATCGACCGGGCCGGGCAGTCGCTGGTCACGTTCGGGCTGGAGCAGCTCGCCGTGGGGCGGCCGGTGACGGAGTGGGCCGCCGGTAAGCGGGCGCTGGTGATCGGCGCCGGGTCGATGTCGTCGCTGGCCGCGGCGACGCTGGCGCGGGTCGGCGTGGCCGAGATCGTGGTCGCCAACCGGACCGCGGAGCGGGCGGAGCGGCTGGTGGAGATCCTCGGTGCCTCCGGCACCGGGGTGGCCGCGCGGGCCGTGGGGATGGCGGACGTCACCGACGAGCTGACACGAGTCGACGTGGCGGTGTCGTGCACCGGCGCCACCGGGCTGGTCCTGACCGCCGACGACGTGGCCGCCGCCCTTGCCGTGACCGAGCCCGACGCCTCGTCCTGGGGCTCCGCCCCGGACCCCGCGCCTCACACGCCGGCGGGGCCGGCCACGGGCGGCTCCGCCGCTGCGGCCGGGGCCGCCGAGGCCGACGTCATCGCGCGGCTCGCCGCGGCTTCGGCCGTGCTCGGGCGGTTGGCCGACGCCGGGGCCGTGCGGACGCTCAGCGCCGCCGGCGAGGCCGAGGGATGTCCCGTCGAGGTCGCCGGGTCGGCCGGGCGGTCGGCGTTGGCCGGGGTCGACGCGTCCTCGCTGGAGCTGCACGGGGCCTGGGCCGACCAGGGCGAGGCCGCCGCGCAGCGGGTGCCGCAGGCACGGCGCAAGCAGGTCCGGGCCGCGGCTCCCGCGCAGGTGCGGCTGGCGCTGCTGGACCTGGCCATGCCGCGGGACATCGACGCCGCCGTGCACCGGCTGCCCGGGGTGCGCCTGGTGGACATCGAGTCGCTCGCCGAGGCCTCGGCCGACGCGCCGATGGCCGCCGACGTGGACGCCGTACGCGGGATCGTCGCCGACGAGGTGGCCGCCTTCGGCGCCGCGCAGCGGGCCGCGCACATCACCCCGACCGTGGTCGCGCTGCGCGCGATGGCCGCCGAGGTCGTGGCCATGGAGGTGGCCCGGCTCGACGGCCGGCTCCCCGAGCTGGACGAGCGGCAGCGGGCCGAGGTGACCCAGACCGTCCGCCGTGTCGTCGACAAGCTGCTGCACGCGCCGACGGTGCGCGTGAAGCAGCTCGCCAGCGAGCCCGGCGGCGCCGGGTACGCCGAGGCACTGCGCGAACTTTTCGATCTCGACCCCAGGACGGTGGCCTCCGTCAGCCGGGCCGACAAGAACGACGACTCAGGACGGGCATCATGAATTCACGTCTCGACCAGCCGCTCCGGCTCGGCACGCGGCGCAGCAAGCTGGCCATGTCCCAGTCCGGCCATGTCGCCGACGCGGTCCGGGCCGTCACCGGCCGCCCCGTCGAACTGGTGGAGATCACGACGTACGGGGACGTCTCCCGGGAGAACCTGGCGCAGATCGGCGGCACCGGCGTGTTCGTCACCGCGCTGCGCGACGCCCTGGTGCGCGGTGAGGTCGACTTCGCCGTGCACAGCCTGAAGGACCTGCCCACCACGCAGCCCGACGAGCTGGTCATCGCGGCCGTGCCGCCGCGGGAGGACCCGCGGGACGCACTCGTCGCGCGCGACGGGCTGACGTTCGAGCAGCTGCCCGACGGGGCGCGGGTCGGTACCGGCTCGCCGCGCCGCATGGCGCAGCTGCACCACTACGCCCGCAGCCTGGGCAAGTCGATCGAGACCGTGGCGATCCGCGGCAACGTCGACACCCGCATCGGCTACGTGCACGCCGGCGAGCTGGACGCCGTCGTGCTCGCCGCCGCCGGGCTGAACCGGATCGGTCGCAGCGACGAGGTGACCGACCACCTCGCGGTCGACCACGTGCTGCCCGCGCCCGGCCAGGGAGCCCTGGCCGTGGAGTGCCTCGCGTCGAACGCGGAGCTCATCGCCGCCCTCGGGGAACTCGACGACCCGCACACCCGGGTCGCCGTGACCGCCGAGCGGTCCCTGCTCGCCGCCCTGGAGGCCGGCTGCAGCGCGCCCGTGGGCGCGCTCGCCGACCTTCTGGCCGACGGGCAGATTGTCAACGAAATGCGCCTGCGCGGCGTCGTCGGCACCACCGACGGTTCCACGCTGGTGCAGCTGTCCACCACCGGTCCCGTGCCCCAGTCGCACGACGAGGCCATGGCGCTCGGCCGCGAACTCGCGGACGAGATGCTGGCCAAGGGCGCGGCCGGTCTGATGGGGGAGCGAGCGCTTTGAACCCCTCAAGTCCCACCACCTCCGCCTTCCCGGCTGCCGCCGGCCAGGGCCACGTCACCTTCCTCGGTGCCGGTCCCGGCGATCCGGGCCTGCTCACGCTGCGCGCCGTGGAGGCGCTCACGGCCGCGGACGTCCTGATCGCGGAGCCCGAGGTGCTGGACGTCGTACGGGCGCACGCGCGCGCGGGCGTCGACATGCCGCAGCTGACGGTCGCTGACGAGGCGTCAGCAGCCGCCGGGCTCCCGGTGATCCGGGACGCAGCCAATCTTGTCATGGAGGCTGCGCGCTCCGGCAGGCGGGTCGTCCGAGCGGTGACCGGCGACCCCGGTCTCGACGGCAACGCCGGCGAGGAGATGCTCGCGTGCGCCTCCGCCGGCATCCCGTTCGAGGTCGTGCCCGGTGTCGCGACGGCGGTCGGTGTGCCCGCGTACGCGGGTGTGCCGCTGCGCGACAAGCAGGGCGCGGACGTCCGTTTCGTCGACGCCCGGACCGCCACGGCCCGGTGCTGGACCGAGGTGGGCGGCAGCGACGGCACCCTCGTGGTCTCCGCGACGCTGGAGACGGTGGCGGGCGCCGCCGCGGAGCTGGTGAGCGCCGGGCGCAAGCCCGACACCCCGCTCACGGTGACCGTGGCCGGTACGACGACCCGGCAGCGCACGTGGTGCGCGACGCTGGGGACGATCGCCCAGGTGTTCAAGCAGGGCAAGGTGCTGCCCTCGCCGGAGGGCGGCCGCGCGGTGATAGCCGTGGTCGGGGAGACCTCCACGACGTCCCGCCGCGACGAGCTGGCGTGGTTCGAGTCGAAGCCGCTGTTCGGCTGGCGGGTGCTGGTGCCGCGGACCAAGGAGCAGGCGGCGTCCCTGTCGGACCAGCTGCGGTCCTACGGCGCGGTCCCGCACGAGGTGCCGACCATCGCGGTCGAGCCGCCGCGGACCCCGCAGCAGATGGAGCGCGCGGTCAAGGGCCTGGTCACGGGCCGCTACGAGTGGATCGCCTTCACCTCGGTCAACGCCGTGAAGGCGGTCCGGGAGAAGTTCGAGGAGTACGGGCTCGACGCCCGTGCCTTCGCCGGGATCAAGGTCGCGGCGGTGGGCGAGCAGACCGCCGCGGCGCTGGTGGAGTTCGGCGTGAAGCCGGACCTCGTGCCCAGCGGTGAGCAGTCCGCGGCCGGGCTGCTGGAGGACTGGCCGCCCTACGACCCGGTCTTCGACCCGATCGACCGGGTGTTCCTGCCGCGTGCCGACATCGCGACGGAGACGCTGGTGGCCGGGCTGATAGAGCTCGGCTGGGAGGTCGACGACGTCACCGCCTACCGGACCGTGCGCGCGTCGCCGCCGCCGGCGGAGACGCGCGAGGCGATCAAGGGCGGCGGCTTCGACGCCGTTCTCTTCACGTCGTCGTCGACCGTGCGGAACCTGGTCGGGATCGCCGGCAAGCCGCACAACGTGACCGTGATCGCCTGTATCGGGCCGGCCACGGCGAAGACCGCGGAGGAGCACGGGCTGCGGGTGGACGTGCTCTCGCCCGAGCCGAGTGTCTCGAAGCTGGCGGAGGCGCTGGCCGAGTACGGCGCTGCGCGCCGTGAGGCCGCCAGGGAGGCGGGCGAAACCGTCTCCCGCCCGAGCGAACGCCGTCCCGGCGCCCGCCGCCGCCGCACGACGTAACGGGGGCTCGGCAGCCCCCGGGGCCCCGGCCCTGGCGGGCCCGGCCTCGGCCCGCCCCGGCGTTGCCGGCCCGGGCCCGGCTCCGGGTTTCGGGGGCTCTGCCCCGGGCCTCAGCGCCTCCAACGCGGCGGGGCTGGATTGATCCAGCCCCGCCGGCGTTTGAGGCGAACCGGGCGCGGAGCGTCCGGAACGGGTCCGGGGCTGAGCCCCAGGGTCCTTTCGGCCCGGCCGGCGTTCGATGGCTGGGGGTCCGGGGGCGCAGCCCCTGGAGGGGCCTAGGCTGGAAGCCCTGGTTCTGCGAATCCACCCAGAGGCGAACTGAACATGAGCGTGTACGGATCCTTCCCCGGCTCGCGGCCCCGCCGCCTGCGGACCACCCCGGCGATGCGCCGCATGGTCGCCGAGACCCGGCTGCACCCCTCGGACCTGATCCTCCCGGCGTTCGTCCGCGAGGGCATCACCGAGCCGCTGCCGATCTCGGCGATGCCCGGCGTGGTCCAGCACACCCGCGACACGCTGCGCAAGGCGGCCGCCGAGGCCGTGGCGGCCGGCGTCGCCGGGATCATGCTGTTCGGGGTGCCGGCGGACGAGAACAAGGACGCGCTGGGCACGGCGGGCACCGAGCCCGACGGCATCCTCCAGCTCGCCATCCGCGACGTGAAGGCGGAGGTCGGCGACGACCTGGTCATCATGTCCGACCTGTGCCTGGACGAGTACACCGACCACGGCCACTGCGGCGTCCTGGACGCGGACGGCCGCGTCGACAACGACGCCACGCTGGAGCGGTACGCCGAGATGGCCCAGGTCCAGGCCGACGCCGGCGTCCACGTCGTCGGGCCCAGCGGGATGATGGACGGGCAGGTCGGGGTCATCCGTGACGCGCTCGACGAGACCGGCCACGAGGACGTGTCGATCCTCGCCTACACGGCCAAGTACTCCTCGGCGTTCTACGGGCCCTTCCGCGAGGCCGTGGCCTCCTCCCTCCAGGGCGACCGCAAGACCTACCAGCAGGACCCGGCCAATGCCCGGGAGTCCCTGCGGGAGCTGGCGCTCGACCTGGAGGAGGGCGCCGACATGGTCATGGTCAAGCCGGCGGGCCCGTACCTGGACATCCTGTACCGGGTCGCGCAGGCCGTGGACGTGCCGGTGGCCGCGTACCAGATCTCCGGCGAGTACGCGATGATCGAGGCCGCCGCGGAGAAGGGCTGGGTCGAGCGCGACCGGGCGATCCTGGAGACGCTGACCGGCATCAAGCGGGCGGGCGCGGACACGATCCTGACCTACTGGGCGACCGAGGTCGCGGGCTGGCTGAACCGCTCGCGCTGAGCCGTACCGCGGGGCGGGCGGCGGGTGTGCGCAGGGCGCCCGTCACCCGCCACCTGCCGGTCTACTCTGACCGCCATGGTGAAGCAACAGCGTGGCGAGGCCACCGTCGACCTGCTCCTGACCACCGCCTTGCGCGTGTACGCCGAGTCCGGTCAACAGGGCTTCACCGTGAACGCCGTGACGGCCGCCAGCGGGGTCAGCCTGGGCAGTCTCTACCACCACTTCGGCAGCTTCGACGGGCTGGCCGCCGCCTTGTACACGCGCTGCATGAGCCGGCTGTTCGAGCAGCTCACCGAGGCCGTCGTGCGCACCCGTACGGCGCGTACCGGGGTCCAGGCCCTGGTGCGCGCCTACCTGCGCTTCACCGAGGAGCACCGCGACGCGGCGCTGTTCCTGCACGCCTCCGCCTACGCCGGCTACCTGGCGGTCCACGCCGAGGAGATCCGCGCCGCCAAGGAGGCGCAACTCGCGGGCATCACGGCCTGGATGGGTTCCCGCATGGCCAAGGGCGAGATCGTCCCGCTGCCGGGGCCGCTGATCGAGGTGCTGGTCATGGGACCGGTGGCCGAGGCCGCCCGCCGCTGGCTGTCCAGCACCTACGACCTCGACCTGGGCGAGGCGGCCCGGGCCCTGCCGGACGCGATCTGGCGCTCGCTGGCGCCGGTCGAGGCGGGCGTGCCCACGTAGCGGCGGGGTCGCGAGGTCACGGATCGGAGACGATCCCCCGCGCCGGTGCGGAATCGGCGGGGCGGGCGCACGCTGGAGGAAGAGGTCGAGAGGTCGATCGAGCTCTGGAGGTGATCCAGGATGTCCACGCTCGTCGGGTGGCACATAGAGATGGAGTTCTCCGAGGACGGCCACCGCACCAATGCGGCGGCCATGCTCAGGCTCGCGGACGGGACGGAGCTGAAGGCGCGCGGCTACGCGATGCGTCATCCGTCCGACGCGGAGCAGCTGAGGGTGGGGGAGGAGATCGCGGGCGCGCGGGCGCTGATGGATCTGTCGTCGCAGCTGCTGGGCAAGGCGCACACCGAGATCGACGAGGCCAGCGGACGGCACTCGTACCCGCTGGTCGGCTGAGGAGGCCGGGGCCGGACCGTGCCGGACCGTGCCGAACGCGGCACGGGCCGGCACGGTCCTGCGCGTTACGGTCGCGGTCCGGTTGCGGGGAAACCGGTACGGGCGAGCGGGCGCGGTGCCATCGTGCTGGGTATGGGACGTAGCGCGAAGTGGGTGGTCGTCGTACTCGCGGCGGCCGTGGTGTTCGGGGTGGCGTACGGGCTGGCCCGGTCGGATCCGTTCGGCTGGCTGCCGGAGAAGGACAGCGACGCGGTGGCGGTCGCGGGGGCCTTCGCCGGGGCGGTGGCGGCCGCCGCCGTCGCGGCCGGCGCATGGTGGGCCGGGACTGCCGGCTCCGGCGGGGGCGGGTCGGTGTCGCAGACGGCCAGGGCCCGGGGACGGGCCCGGATCGTGCAGGAGCACGGCAACGGTGGAGCGGGCACCGTACGGCAGCGGGCCGACGGCCGCGGGGACTCCGAGATCCGGCAGGGCCGGGGAGAGGGCGCGGCCGAGTAGTGGCCGAACGACGCCTGCGGCAGCGGGCCACGGCGTCCGGACAGGCCCAGGTCGTCCAGGTCGCGGGGGATTTTGTCGGGTCGCCGCCTGCACAGGAGGCGCTGTGGGCCCTGCGCAACGCCCCCGAGGTGCTGGTCGGGCGCGGTGAGCAGACGGCCGAACTGGCCCGGCTGCTCGCGCCCGGCGGGTCCCGGGCCACGGTGATCACCGGGCTGGCGGGGGTCGGCAAGAGCGCGCTGGCCCTGACCGCCGCCCAACAGGCCCTGACGGGCGGGCGGTTCACCGGCGGGGTGCTGTTCGTGGAACTGCGCGGCTACGACACCGGTGACGGGGCGGTGAGCGCCGAGCAGGCGCTCGTGACACTGCTGGGCGAGCTCGGCGTGCAGGAGCTGCCGCCCACGCCGGAGGGGCGGCTGGCCCGCTACCGGTCGGAGCTGGCGCAACGGGAGGCCGCCGGCCGGCGGGTGCTGGTCGTCGCCGACGACGTGGCCGAGGTCGGGCAGGTACGGGACCTGGTGCCGCCCGGCGGGGACGCGCACCGGCTGCTGGTGACCTCCCGGGACCGGCTGGTCGCCGCCGATTTCCCGGCGCGGGTGCTGGCCCTGGACGAGCTGGGCGCCGTACCGGCCGAGGAACTGGTCACGGCCAGGCTGCGCCAGACCTGGGCGCAGGACCCGCGGCCGACGGCCGAACCGGAAGCCCTGTCGGCCGTGGCCCAGCACTGCGGCGGCCTCCCGCTGGCCCTGACCGTGGCCGCGGCGGCCCTGGCCCGCGACCCGGGCCTCGGACTCGGCGCGTACGCCGCCCAACTGGCCGACGCCAAGCTCCGCCTGGAACGACTGAGCCCCCCGGACCGCTCGGGCCTGCCCACCGGCGTCCGAGCGGCCTTCGACGTCTCGTACGCCCGCCTCCCACCCGAACAGGCTCAGCTGCTGCGGCTGTTGCCGGTGCATCCGGGGCCTTGTTGCACCACGGAGGTGGCGGTGGCCCTCGTCCGCACCGGGGACGGGGAGCCGCAGTGGACGGCGCAGGCGCTCGGTGCCGTACGGGAGCTGCTGGCGGGCCTGGCCGGGGCCGGTCTGGTGACCGAGCAGCCGGTGGGGTCGGGGCGTTGGGGGATGCACGACCTGGTCCGGCTCTACGCGGACACGGTCGAGGGAGCAGCGGGCGAACAGACCGTGGCGCGTGCGAAGTTCATGACCGGGCTCATCGAGCTGGCCGGTCGTGCGAGCAGCCGCATGGAAGCGGGCCCGCGCGAGCCGGGGCACGACCCGTTCCCCGAAGTGTCCGGTGCCGTGGGCTGGCTGGATGCCGAGGTGGACACCGTGATGTGGGCCGCCCGCGTCGTGGACCGTCTGGGATTGGCCTCCGGGGTGCTGCTCGTCACCGACTACCTGAAGATCTACCTGGTTCGCCGGGGCCGGTTCACGGACCTGGCCGCGATGTGCGGGCTGGCCGCAGCGGCGGCCCGCAGGATGGGCGATCGGGACACCGTGGTGGCCATGCTGGACGTGCTCGGCGAAATCCTGAGCACCGGTGGGCAGCACGAGGAGGCCCGCGCGGTCAGGGAAGCGATCGCGAGGGTCGTCCCGGACGACGTCACGGCCGAGACGGCGCGGCAGATGGGCAACTGGGCCGAGCAGCTGCGCAAGGGCGGCCGGTACGAGGAGGCCGAGGCGGCGCGGCGGAAGGCCTTGCGGATGGCCCGGGAAGAGGGAGACCGCGGGGTGGAGGCAGACCTGTTGGAGATGCACGGGGCGGCGCTGCTCACGCAGGGGCGCACGGACGAGGCGGTCCGGGCCCGGGAGCGGGCGGTGGAGCTCCTGGCAGGGCTGGACGACGACCTCAGGACGGCCGACGCCCTGGACGAACTGGCTCTGACGCTGGCACAGGCCGACCGTCACGAAGAGGCCGTCGAGACGTACCTGCACGCCTTGCAGCTGTTCCGGGAGCACGGCGTGCAACGTCAGATCGCTGCGGTGCTGCGACAGCTGGGTGACTCGCTGGCGTTCCTGGGGCGGCGCGACCAGGCCTTGGCCGCCTACCAGGAGTGCCGCACGCTCTACCAGGAAGCGCACGAGCCGTATCTCGAAGCGCTCCTGGCGGGCCACATGGCACACGTGCTGTTCCGATGGGGTCGGCCGCGCGAGGCGCGGCCCCTGCTGGAGCGTGCCGTCGAGCTGCTGAGGGGCGTCGAGGAGCCTGCCGGGCAGGTGCTGCTGGGCCGTGCGCTGATCCAGTTGGAGCGGTACCAGGAGGCGGAGGCCTTGCTGCTGAGGGTCGAGGAGGCGTACGCGCTCCTGGGCGACGCCGCGTCACGCGCGGAAGCGGCCGAGCTCCTGGTCGAGGCGCGTGCCGGGCTCCGCCCCGGCCCCTGGCCCCGGCTCCGCCGGTGGTTGCGGCGGAGCCGGTAGGCCGTTCAGCGGGTGCGGCGGCGGAACAGTACGGCCGTCAGGGCCATGGAGACGGCCGTGATGCCCGCGCACCAGGCCAGGGCCGTCCAGGGGGCGTTCCCCGCCGGGTGCGACATCAGCAGGGCGCGGAGGGACTCGATGACCGGCGTCAGGGGCTGGTGCTCGGCGAAGCCGTGGAGCCAGCTGGGCATCGTGGAGATGGGGACGAACGCCGAGGAGGGGTAGGGCAGGAACATCATCAGGAAGGTGAACCCGCCTGCCGCCTCCGGCGACCTGGCCAGCAGTCCCAGCGCCGCCGCCAGCCAGGAGATCGACGTGATGTACGCGGTCAGGAGGCCGGCTGCCGCCAGCAGTCCGGACGCGCCCGCTTCCGGGCGGAAGCCGATCGCCAGGGCGACGGCGAGGACCAGCCCGGTCGAGACCAGATTGCGCAGGACCGACGCCGTGACGTGGGCGGCCAGGATCGGGACGCCGCCTATGTCGAGGGCGCGGAAGCGGTCCACGACACCGCCGGCCATGTCCTGACTGACCGTCACGGCCGTCGAGGCCGCACCGAAGCCCGCGCACAGCAGCATCGCGCCGGGGACGACGTAGGTGACGTACGCGCTGCCGTCTCCGGTGTCGATCGCGCCGCCGAAGAAGTACACGAAGATCAGCATCAGCATGACCGGCAGCATCAGTGCCGTGAGCAGAGCGTCGGGGCTGCGCAGGCTCATGCGCAGGCTGCGCGCGGACAAGGTCGCGGTCGTCATCGGTCGGCTCCCGTCAGGGTGAGGAACACGTCGTCGAGGGTGGCAGTGCGCACGGCGAAGCGGTCGACGGCGGTGCGGTCCGGGTCCAGCTCGTCCAGCAGCGTCCGGACCTGCGCGGCCGAGCCGTCCGTGGGGATGCCGAGGGTCAGTTCGTCCGGCGCGTGGTGGACGGCCCGCGCGGCCAGGGCCTCGTACGCCTCGCGGGAGGTCAGGACCAGGTCCAGGCGGTGGCCGGCGACGCGCGACTTGAGTTCGGCGGCCGTGCCCTCGGCGACGGTCCGCCCGGCGTCCAGGACGCTGATCCGGTCGGCGAGCCGGTCGGCCTCCTCCAGGTACTGGGTGGTCAGCAGCACCGTGGCGCCGTCCTCGCGCAGGTCGCGCACCACCTCCCACAGCTCCTGGCGGCTGCGCGGGTCGAGTCCCGTCGTCGGCTCGTCCAGGAACAGCACCCGCGGCCGGCCGACCAGGCTCGCGGCGAGGTCGAGGCGGCGCCGCATGCCGCCCGAGTAGGTCCGGGCGAGCCGGCCGCCGGCCTCGGTCAGGCCGAAGCGCTCCAGCAGTTCGTCGGCCCGGGCCCGGGCCTCGGCGGTGGTCAGTCCGGCCAGCCGGGCCGTCATCCGCAGGGTCTCGACACCCGTCTGGAGGTCGTCCACGGCCGCGAACTGCCCGGTCAGGGCGATGGCCCGGCGGACCCGGGCCCGTTCGGCGGTGATGTCGTGCCCGGCGACCCGGGCGGTGCCGGAGTCGGCCGTGACGAGGGTGGCCAGGATCCGCACGGTGGTGGTCTTGCCGGCGCCGTTGGGACCTAGCAGGGCGCAGACGCTGCCGGTGGGGACGGTGAGGTGCAGGGCGTCCAGCACGCGCCGGTCGCCGTAGGACTTGGACAGGGCGGTGGCGTGGATTCCGAACTCGGTGCCTCGTGGCACGGGGGCTCCCTTCCGCGTTCTGCGTATGGCATACGCTCTACTGCGTAAGTAATACACAGAACTAGGATGTGGTCAATCGATGCAGGCCGGTCAGCGGCCGGCGGTCAGGACGAAGGACTCCGAGGGCACCCACCCATGGCGAGCGAGCCGGAAGCACGGAAGCCGGAAGAAGCAGCGGAAGCCGGAGCGGCGGCGGCCGACGGGCAGGACGGGACCGGGCTGCCGGCGAGTCTGGAGACCGCCTGGGGGCTGCGCACGCGCCGGCCCAAGGGCCCGCGGCCCGCGCTCACCCTGGACCGGATCGTCGGGGCGGCCGTGCGCCTGGCGGCCACCGAGGGCATCGCCGCCGTGTCGATGGGCCGCGTCGCCAAGGAACTGGGCGTCTCCACCATGTCCCTCTACCGCTACGTCGCCGCCAAGGACGAGCTGTACGTCCTCATGGCCGACGCCGGCGTGGGCACCCCGCCGCCGCTCGACCCGGACGCCGCCACCGCCCGTCCCGGCTGGCGCGCGGCCCTCACCGACTGGGCGTACCAGCAGCGGGCGGTCCTCCAGGCCAACACCTGGGTCCTGCGCATCCCCATCACCGGGCCGCCCGCGAGCCCGAACCAGGTCGCTTGGATGGAACGCGGGCTGGCGGCCCTCGCGGAGACCGGTCTGCGCGAGGGCCAGAAACTTTCCGTGCTGATGCTGATCGGCGGACTCGTGCGCAACGAGGC
Source organism: Streptomyces sp. WAC06614 (assembly GCF_003949795.1). Taxonomy (GTDB): domain Bacteria; phylum Actinomycetota; class Actinomycetes; order Streptomycetales; family Streptomycetaceae; genus Streptomyces. Next base: position 12,960 of record NZ_RPRY01000063.1, on the reverse strand, counting down.
CACGCTCATGGCCGACATGACGGACGCCATCGTCACGTCCGGTATCTCCCCCGACCAGATGCTGGCGCGCTACACCGCAGTCCTCACCGCGCTCACCGATCCCGAACGGCATCCGGCCGTCACGCGACTGCTGGCCTCCGGTGAACTCGGCCACGCCGACGGCCCCGACACCGAGTTCGCGTTCGGTCTGGACCGGATCCTCGACGGGCTGGACGCGCTCATCGCGGCCCGCCGAGGCCCGGTCCGAGAGAGCCCGTAGGGGCTCCGGGGGCCGGTCAGTCCGGCATCTTGGCTGCGATCACCGAGAACACCGCCCCCTGCGGGTCCGCCAGGACGGACATCCGGCCCGCCACCATGTCGAACGGCGGCGCCAGCACATTCGCTCCGCCTCGCACGGCCGCCGCGACCACGCTGTCGACGTCGTCCACGCTGAAGTACGCCATCCAGTGCGGCGGGGTCCCGGGCGGGGCCTTCTCCAGGGTCATCATGCCGCCGACGGCCCGGCCGCCGACCTGCCACTCCACGTAGCCGTCGGCGCCCTCCATCTCGGAGGCCTTGGGCGTCATGGGCAGCGCCGCCGCGTAGAAGCGGCCGGCGGCGTCGGTGTCGGTGGTGCTCAGCTCGTTCCAGATCAGGGCGCCCGGCTCGTTGACGATGCCGGCGCCGGCGAAGGACTTGGCCTCCCACAGGCCGAACACGGCGCCCTGCGGGTCGGACACGACCGCCATGCGGCCGAGGTCCATCACGTCCATGCCCGGCATGACCACCTTGCCGCCGGCGTCGCCGATCTTCTCCAGGGTCGCGTCGACGTCCTTCGTGGCCAGGTACGTCGTCCAGACCGCCGGGGGCATCGGGTCGGGCGTGGACCCGTCCGGGTTCATGGCGGCCATGATGCCGGCGACGGGCCTGCCCTTGAGGGAGCAGACGGCGTAGCCGCCGGTCTCGGGCGGACCGACCTCGCCCTGCCAGCCGAGGAGGTCGCAGTAGAAGTCGATCGCGGCCTGCTGGTCCGGGACCATCAGGTCGATCCAGCAGGGGGTGCCGGCCTGGTAGGGGCCGTTCATCTCGGGCACGGATTCTCCGTCGAGTGTGTTTGCGAGCGGGGGGTGGACGGGCCATCCCCTACCCATGCGAACCGGCCCGAGAATCGACCCGTTCGGGTGAGTTTGCCGCGAGTGTCCCCGAGAGCCGCACCGTGACGAGGAGGCCGCCGGCGGGGCGGGGGTACGCGCGCCGGCGGCCCAGCGCCCGGAGGCGCAGGACGAGCAGGCCTCGGTCGGGAGCAAGCCGGGGATGACCTGGTTCTCGTACCAGGAGAGGTCGACGGCTTGCCGCTCCAGGTGCAGGTAGGCCTCGGCCCACGAGGGCACCTGATCCACCGTCGGCATGGACGGAACTCCCCGCCGCGGGCGACAGCTACCGGCGACTGCACGTACCACAGGCCGTGTACGGGCGGTCGATCTGTAAAGGCCAGTCACACAGCGCGACGCTTGTCCCGTGAATCTGAATACTCAGCCGGCCCTGATGCGGGAGCGCCTCTTCCCCCGCTCGGCCCCATCGGTGCACGCCGCACGGCGGTTCAGCGCGGAGACGCTTGACGTGTGGGGTGTCACGTGGCGCCAGGACGACATGTTGCTCTGCGTGAGCGAGCTGGCCACCAACGCCCTGCGGCACGGGGTCCCGCCCGGCCGCGGCTACCGCGTGCGGCTCCTCGTCTACGAGGGCGGTCTCCGCATCGAGGTGCACGACAGCGGGCCCGGGCTGTCCCGGACCCGGATCGGCGAGGGGATGGGGCTGCGGATCGTCGCAGCGAGCTGCGACGACTGGGGCGTGCTGCCGAGGTACCCGGGCAAGGCCGTCTACTGCGAGTTCGGTACCTGCGGCGAGGGGCGGTGATCGACCTGGATGACGAGGCTCTGGCGGAGGCGGCGCGGCTCCTCGGAACGACGACGAAGAAGGACACCGTCAATGCCGCGCTTCGGGAGATCGCCGATCGCAGGCGCAGAACCGCAGCCATCGAACGCATGCGACAGATGGTCGACGAGGGTGAGATCGACTTCAGTGCGATCGGCTACCCGGATGCGGAGGAGCCAGGCCGCGACAAGGAGAACCCGGCTGCGTGAGCGAGAGCTTTCTCATCGACACCAGCGCGCTCGTGCGCTTCTACCGGCGGCAAGCCGGTGCCGACTGGGACCGGCTGATCGCGTCCGGACGGGTGGGACTGTGCGAGCCGGTCCGGCAGGAGTACCTGCGGGCGGCCGGCGGTCGGCCCGCGTACTACGAAGCAGACAGCCTGCTCCAGCAGGTTTTTCCCTCCCACACGGTGCGCGACTCCGTGTGGGAGGACACGGCCGCCCTCCAGCGGAGGTTGGCCGATGCCGGTGCACACCAGTGCGTGAGCCCCGTCGACCTGCTCGTCGCGGTGGTCGCCCAGCACCACAAACTGACGGTTCTCCACCAAGACGGGGACTTCGACACCATCGCGCGCATCACCGGCCAGCCGGTGCGCCGCATCATTGACTGACTCGGGGAGGCGGAGCGGGGGAGGGCGAAAACCCCCGCCCCCGCTCCGCGGCGAGCCGCTAGGGCTTCGGGTGGGTGCCGGACGGAGCCTTCTGCTTCGGCTGGTCGTCCTTGAGGGTCACCCCTTCCGTGTCCGTGTAGTCGATGCTCGTGCGGGCGTCGGTGGTGTCGGGGTAGCCGACGTGGACGGCGCCCGTCGCCTTGTGGTGGCCCGCCTGCTCCTGGGTGAGGACCGCTCCGGGGGAGGCGGCGCGGACGACCAGTTCGTCGCCCTTCGGCGGCTCGACGCCGCTCGGCGGGCCGCCGTCCACCCACAGCTGGGCGTTGACCGAGTCGTGGACGGCGACGTCGACCGTGTCCCGGCCGCCGCGCGCGAGGATGCCGATCCGTTCGGTCTCCTCCGTCACGATCGACAGGCCGAGCAGCTCCCGCAGCTGCGAGGGGTCGCGCAGCAGCAGGGGCAGGGCGTGGACGTGCAGCGTGGTGAAGGTGTCCACCACCGCGCGGACGGTGTCGCCCAGCGTGGTGCCGACGATGGTGACCTCGTCGTCGCCGCCCTTGGTGCTGACGTCGATGTCACCCGCGACTCGGGTGAAGTGCAGCACCTGCTTGGAGCCTTCCCTGGTCAGGCGGCCGCTGTCGACGCCGGTCGGGGTGAACGTGAGCCGGTCGTCGGCCTTGCCGCCCTTGACGGCCACCCGGTGGCCGTTCGCGTCGAGGTGCACGACCGGGATCCCACGGATGCCGACGTAGCCGCCGGGCACGCCCGGGTACCCGGTCACGCGGCCCTCGGCCACGTCCACCACCACGTCCGCGGTGGCGCCGGTCAGCTTCAGCACGTGCTGGGCGATCGTGACGGCCAGGGAGGGCGAGGCCGGGCCCACGTTGCCCGCCAGGTCCTCCAGCCGGGCCGAGACCGCGTACCGGCCGTCGCGCAGCGCGGCGCTGGCGACCTCGTACTCCCCGGCGGGGGTGACGGTGTCCTTGCCGACCACGGCCGGGCTGCCGCCCGCGGGCGCTGCCAGCAGCCGTAGCAGCGCGTTCGGTTCGACCGACGCGCCCTGGAAGGCCGGCTTGGGGATGGTGGTGATGTTGTCGATGTCGTTGCCGCCGGAGTCGCTGGAGGACAGCAGGTCCGGGGCGGAGCCGGGCGCGGCCGGAGCGACCGTGTCGAGGGTGATCAGCAGCCGGTGGGCGCTCTCCGGGCCGGAGCCGGTGACGTGGGCGGTGCCGGCGGTGCGCGGGTCGTCGGACGGGTCCACGACGATCACCTCGGCGGTGATCAGGTTCTCGCCCTCGCGCAGCACCGGGTCCAGGTCGATCTGGTACAGGCCGGGCTTGTTCACCGGGTCGACGGGCTGGGCGAACCCGATGCGCTCCCCGTCCCGTTCCACAGCCACCTTGTAGCCGGGGGCGTCGTCGGCGAGCGTGGCGGTGGCGTTCTGCGGGGACAGGGTGATGCCGGCGGCGCGCAGTTCGGCGTCGTCCACCCGCAGGAACAGCTCCGGCCCGGCGACGTTGGTGACGTCGTCGTGGTCGGAACGGCCCGAGTCGGAGCCCTGCTTGAGGTCCAGCCCGAACGGCTCCGGCGCCGGCCGGTTCACGACGACCAGGTCGTACGTGGCCTGCGGCGGGTCGGTCGGCGAGGCGTCACCGGGCCGGGTCGGGTCGGTCACGCCGGCCGCGCTCACCACGACGTAGTACGGCTCGTCCTGGACCACCGGGATCGCGAGGCGTCCGGTGGAGGTGCCGGCCCGGGTGGTGACCGTGCCGGTCGCCACCCGGGTGCCGAACTTGTCGTACGCGCGCAGCGCGAGCGGCGCCAGCACCTCGTTGAAGCGGATCTCGGCGGTCACGTGCCCGGTGCGGCGGGGCGTGATCCGGAAGAAGTCCACGTCGGTGGCGGTGTGCAGGGTCAGGCGCCGTTGGTTGAAGCGGTCGTCCGAGCCGAGGTCGGCGGCCACGGCGTGGTCGATCGACTCGTTGGGCTCGAAGGCGTCGGGGAAGGCGCCGAGCAGCGAGAACACGTCGAAGTAGGTGGTCTGCGCGCCCTGCGCCGCCGCGGTCGCGGTCGGCGGGGTGGTGTTGCCGGTCCAGGTGGCGTAGGCGATCCCGTCGACCGTCCACAGGCCGTTGTACTCGCCGATGCGCAGGGTCTGGGTGGTGGAACCGGCCGCGCAGGAGAAGCGGCAGCGGGCGTTCAGGTCCGGGTCGAACGGGTCGTCGCCGACCCGGAAGTCCTGGGCCCAGGTCTGTCCGCCGTCCCGGCTGGTCGTGCCGTACAGCTCCAGCAGGAAGTTGTTGCCGCCGTTCGGCCCGGTGCCGCCGTTGCGGCGGCCGGCCCGGTTGTCGTACCAGGTGACGACGGCGTTGCCGTCCTGGTCGATGTGGGCGGTGGGCATCACGGCGAAGGTCTGGCCCGGTCCGTGGTCCACCCGGCCGCGGGTGAACGTCTGGCCGTTGTCCGTGGAGCGGGCGATGACGACATCGGCGTCGTCACCGTTGGCGAAGGCGTTGTTCGGGTCGTCATTGGTGACGACGTAGACGTTCCCCGGGCGGGCCGGGTCGGGCAGGATCCAGGGCTGCATGCTGCCGAACAGCCAGAAGTCGGTGCCCGGGATGTTGTCGCCCGGGTCGTCCACCACGTTGCAGGTGACGGTCGACTGACCCGCGGTGAACGGCGTGGTGCGCTGCTGGACAGTGCCGCCGGCGAGGTCACGGCCGCCGGAGCCGTCGCGCAGGAGCACCGTGGAGCCCTGGGTGGCCGTGCCGTCCTGGCCCTCGACACAGGCGTTGGCGTGGTAGGCGACGTAGAGGTCACCGTTCGGGCCGACGGCCGCATGGGAGGGCCAGGGGTTCGCCTCGGCGGGGGTGGAGACCACGCGCGGTGCCGACCAGGCGGTGCCGCCGGCCTCGAAGCGGGAGAACTGGATCTCCCAGGGCGCGTTCAGATGCGTCCAGACGACGTACAGGTTGTCGCGGTACGGGCTGGTGGGGTTGGCGTCGGCCACCAGCCACGGCTTGTCCTGGTTGCTGGTGCTGTTCCCGCTGACCTGTGTCGCGGTGAACGTCTGGTTGCCCGAGGTGGTCAGGTCGTTGATCTGCCCGACGCCCACCCCGAACCGGCCGCCGGTGTTGAAGCTCGTCGACAGGTGCGTGACGAACAGCCGGCCCTGCGAGTCGAAGGCGAGGACCGGGTCGCCGAAGCAGGGGAGCGTGGACGTCCGGGTGATCGGGAAGCCGTCCCGGCCGTAGTTGTTGTCGATCAGGACGGTGCATCCCTGCATGACGGCCACCTGGGAGGGCCTGCGGGGATTGGCGGTGGCGTTGTGCGGCTCGTTGCCGCCGGTGGTGAGCCTGCGGTCGTCGCCCGCGTACGCCGCCGGGGCGGCCGGGCCGAGGAGCAGGAGCGACTGGAGGACGAGGAGGAAACTGCTGAGGATCACGGTGAGGGCACGCCGCTGCCGGCGGTGCCTGACGCTGCTCATGGCTGAGCACTGTGGCAGCGAGCCGCCCGCGCGGGCGGGCGCGCGCGGACCGGCGGCCCGCGAATTCACCAAGATCGCCGAGAGGAACGCCCGTACGGAGTACACCCGTGGGTCGTCGTACGGGCGTGCGGCGGCCCCGCCTCCCGGGAGGGAGACGGGGCCGCCGGGTGGTGCGGTGCGGTCCGGTCCGGACGGGACCGGTGCGGTCCCGTCAGAGCTTCTCGGTCAGAGCTTCTCGGGCGTGCGGATGCCCAGCAGGGACATGCCCTTCGACAGGGTGCGGGCCGTCAGGTCGATCAGGAACAGGCGGTTCTCCCGCAGCTCCGCCGTCTCGGCCTGGGCGACCGGGCACTGGTCGTAGAACGCCGTCAGGTGCGACGCCAGCTGGTACAGGTACGCCGCCAGCTTGTGCGGCGCGTACTCCTTCGCCGCGTCCGCCACCAGCTCGCCGAAACCGTCCAGGTGCAGACCCAGCGCCCGCTCCGCCGGCGCCAGCGGCAGCTCCGGGTGGGCCTGCGCCGCCACGTCGGGCAGCCGGCGCTGGATCGAACGGATCCGGGCGTACGCGTACTGGAGGTACACCGACGTGTCGCCGTTCAGCGAGACCATCTGGTCCAGGTCGAACTTGTAGTCCCGGGCCGCCGACGTCGACAGGTCCGCGTACTTCACCGCGCCGATACCCACGTACCGGCCGTTCTCCACGATCTCCTGCTCGGTCAGACCCACCTTGTCGGCCTTGTCCCGCACCACGGCCGTGGCCCGGTCCACCGCCTCGTCCAGCAGGTCCACCAGCCGCACCGTCTCGCCCTCACGGGTCTTGAACGGCTTGCCGTCGGCGCCGAGCACCGTGCCGAACGCGAGCTGGTAGGCGTGGGTGTCCTCGTTCAGCCAGCCGGCCCGGCGGGCCGTCTCGAAGACCATCTTGAAGTGCAGCGCCTGCCGCGCGTCCACCACGTACACCAGGCTGTTCGCCTTGAGGTTGCCCACCCGGTCGCGGATCGCCGACAGGTCGGTGGCCGCGTAGCCGAAACCACCGTCGGACTTCTGCACGATCAGCGGGGTCGGCTGGCCGTCCGGGCCCTTGTACTCGTCGAAGAACACGCACAGCGCACCCTCCGAGCGCACCGCGACACCCGACTCCTCCAGCAGCCGGCAGGTCTCCGCCAGCATGTCGTTGTACCCGGACTCACCCACGATGTCGGCGTCCTGGATGTCCATGTCCAGCTTGTCGAAGACCGAGTAGAAGTAGATCTTCGACTCGTCCACGAACCGCTGCCACAGGGCCAGGGTCTGCTCGTCGCCCGCCTGGAGGTCCACCACCCGCGCCCGGGCCCGGGTCTTGAACTCCTCGTCCGAGTCGAACAGCGCCCGCGAGGCCTTGTACAGGCGGTTCAGGTTGGACATCGCCTCCTCGCCGGACGCCTCCGCGTCCGCCGCGGCCGCCTTGTGGTCCAGCTCGTGCGGGTGCTCCAGCAGGTACTGGATGAGCATGCCGAACTGGGTGCCCCAGTCGCCGATGTGGTGGCGCCGGACCACCGTCTCACCGGTGAACTCCAGGATCTCCACCATGGCCGCACCGATCACGGCCGACCGCAGGTGACCGACGTGCATCTCCTTGGCGACGTTCGGCTGGGCGTAGTCGATCACCGTGGTGCCGGCGTTCTCGTTCACCGGCACGCCCAGCCGGTCGTCCGCGGCGCGGGCGGCCAGGGTCTCCACGATCGCCCGGTCCGCGACGGTGATGTTGAGGAAGCCGGGGCCGGAGACCTCGATCTCCTCGATGACCCCGCCCTTGTCCAGACCCTCGACCACGGTGGTGGCCAGCTCGCGCGGGTTGGCCTTCGCCTTCTTCGCGAGCGCCAGGATGCCGTTGGCCTGGAAGTCGGCCCGGTCACTTCGTCGCAGCAGCGGGTCCGCGGCACCGGCCTCCGGCAGAGCGGAGACAAGGGCCGCGGCGATGCGCCGGTCGACGGACGAAGCGAGGGAAGGGACCGAGGCCATGGGCTGCCGTTCCTGTGAGGTCGTACTTCTTGGTGGTTCTGACGAAAGTCGAGTATCCCACGGGGGCGCCCGGCTCCTCACGGGATAAAGGACGGCGGGGAGCAACCCCGGAGCGGCACCATCCGTCTGGGAGAATGTGTGAAGCAGCATTCGAGATAGAAGGACGTGTCGTGGCTCAGAGCGCCCAGAGCAGCACCGAGACCGACTGGGTCTCCCGTTTCGCGGACGAGGTCATCGCCGAGGCGGAGCGGCGTGCCCCGGGCAAAGCCGTCGTCGTCGCGTCCGGCCTCTCCCCCTCCGGCCCGATCCACCTGGGCAACCTGCGCGAGGTCATGACCCCGCACCTGGTCGCGGACGAGATCCGCCGCCGGGGCATCGAGGTCCGCCACGTCCTGTCCTGGGACGACTACGACCGCTACCGCAAGGTCCCCAAGGGCATCCCCGGCGTCACCGAGGAGTCCCACGCCCAGCACATCGGCCGCCCCCTGACCTCGGTCCCCGCGCCCGAGGGCTCCCCGTACCCGAACTGGGCCGAGCACTTCAAGGCCGCCATGGTCGAGGCGCTCGCCGAGCTCGGCGTCGAGTACGACCCCATCAGCCAGACCGAGCAGTACACCTCCGGCGCCTACCGCGAGCAGGTCCTGTTCGCGATGAAGCACCGCAAGGACATCGACGCCGTCCTCGCCCAGTACCGCACCAAGCCCAAGGCCGCGAAGAAGTCCCAGAAGCCCGTCGACGAGGCCGAGCTGGAGGCCGCCGAGGGCTCCGGCGCCGCCTCCGAGGACGACGGCAGCGCCGAAGGCGCCGAGTACTACCCGTACAAGCCGTACTGCGGCGCCTGCAACAAGGACTTCACCCAGGTCACCGCGTACGACGACGAGACCACCGAGCTCACCTACGTCTGCACCGAGGACGAGTTCACCGAGACCGTCAAGCTGTCCGAGTTCAACCGCGGCAAGCTGGTCTGGAAGGTCGACTGGCCCATGCGCTGGGCCTACGAGGGCGTGATCTTCGAGCCCTCCGGCGTGGACCACTCCTCGCCCGGCTCCTCGTTCCAGGTCGGCGGCCAGATCGCTCCTCTGTTCAACGGCGTCCAGCCCATCGGCCCCATGTACGCCTTCGTCGGCATCAGCGGCATGGCCAAGATGTCCTCCTCCAAGGGCGGCGTCCCCACGCCCTCCGACGCCCTGAAGATCATGGAGCCGCAGCTGCTGCGCTGGCTCTACGCCCGCCGCAAGCCGAACCAGTCCTTCAAGATCGCCTTCGACCAGGAGATCCAGCGGCTCTACGACGAGTGGGACAAGCTGGAGGCCAAGGTCGCCGACGGCAGCGTCCTGCCCGCCGACGCCGCCGCCCACGCCCGCGCGGTCCGCGTCGCCTCCCACGAGCTGCCGCGCACCCCGCGCCCGCTGCCCTACCGCACCCTCGCCTCCGTCGTGGACATCACCGCCGGCCACGACGAGCAGACCCTGCGGATCCTGGCCGACCTCGACCCCACGCAGCCGCTGACCTCCCTGGACGAGGTCCGCCCGCGCCTGGACCGCGCCGAGAACTGGATCACCACCCAGGTCCCCGCCGACCAGCGCACCCTGGTCCGCGAGGAGCCCGACACCGAGCTCCTCGCCTCCCTCGACGCCGACGCCCGCCGCTCCCTGGAGCTGCTGCTGGAGGGCCTGGACTCCCACTGGTCCCTCGACGGGCTCACCACCCTCGTCTACGGCGTCCCCAAGGTCATGGCCGGCCTCGACCCGGAGGCCAAGCCGACACCCGAGCTCAAGGTCGCCCAGCGCGAGTTCTTCGCCCTGCTCTACCGGCTCCTCGTCACCCGCGAGACCGGCCCGCGCCTGCCCACGCTGCTCCTCGCGGTCGGCGCCGACCGGGTGCGCAAGCTGGTCACCGCCTGAACCACCGGCGGACGCAGTCCGCACGCGCGAGGGCCCGCACCCCGGGGACGGGGTGCGGGCCCTCGCGCATGCGCCGGCACGGGCCGTACGGGCGCGGGCCGTACGGCCCGCGCCGGCACGGGCTACGCGATGTGCTCGTTCTCCAGCTCGGTCTGGTACCGCTGCTTGAGCTGCGGCATCAGGCGGCGCAGCAGCGAGGCGCTGCGCGGGTGCGTCATGCCGTACGCGTCGGCCAGCAGTATGTCGATCTGCTCGGCGCTCGGGTACCCGCCGTGCTGGTCCACGTGCATCCGGAAGACCTCGTACGCCGCCTCGGCGAACTTGATCTCGTCCGGGAAGTCCTCGCCCTCACCGGCCACGCCGTCCTGCGCCAGGCCCTCGGCGCCGGCGACCGGCTGCGGACCGCCCGGCTGCTGCTCGCCCGTGCCCGGCAGCGGGAGCTGCTGCGCCTCCGCGGCCATGGCCTGGTCGTCCGGACCGGTCGGCGGCAGCACCGGCGTGGGCTCCAGCCCCTCCACGTACTGCGGGTCGAACGCCGCCTCCCGCGCCTCCTTGGTCGTCTGCGGGTCCGCGTGCGCCGCGAACCAGGCCGACGGGTGCGGCCCCGGCATCGCCGTCGGATCCACCGCGAACGCCGGCTGGGCCACCCGGCCGCCCGGCTGCTGCGGAACCCCGCCGCCCTGCGGCACCAGGGCCGGCACGGCCTGCGGGTGCGGACCTTGCGGCGGCACGGCCTGCGGGTGCGGACCACCCTGCGGGTGCGGGGCCTGCCCGGGCCCGGCCGGCAGGCCCGGCCCGGCCTGGGCGGCGTACGCGGCCGGCTCCCCGGCCGGCTCCAGCGCCGGCACCCGCATGGCCGCCGGCGGCAGCAGCACCGGGTCGATCCCGGCCGCCGCCAGCCCCTCCGGCGCCGTCTGCGCCAGCGGCACACCGATCCGCGCCAGCCGCAGCGGCATCAGCGCCTCCACCGGCGCCTTGCGCCGCCAGTTGCGGCCGTAGCGCGCCTGCAGCCGCGCCTGGTAGATCAGCCGGTCCTGCTCCATGCCGACCGCCTGCTCGTAGCTGCGCAGCTCCCACAGCTTCATCCGCCGCCACAGCTTGAACGTCGGCACCGGCGACAGGAACCAGCGGGTCAGCCGGACGCCCTCCATGTGCCGGTCCGCGGTGATGTCCGCGATCCGGCCCACCGCGTGCCGGGCCGCCTCCACCGTCACCACGAACAGCACCGGGATCACGGCGTGCATGCCCACACCGAGCGGATCCGGCCACGCCGCCGCACCGTTGAACGCGATCGTCGCCGCCGTCAGCAGCCACGCCGTCTGACGCAGCAACGGGAACGGGATCCGGATCCACGTCAGCAGCAGGTCGAGCGCGAGCAGCACACAGATGCCCGCGTCGATGCCTATCGGGAAGACCAGGGAGAAGTCGCCGAACCCCTTCTTCAACGCGAGCGCGCGCACGGCCGCGTAGGACCCGGCGAAACCGATGCCGGCGATGATCACGGCTCCGGCGACGACGACACCGATGAGTATGCGGTGCGTCCGAGTCAGCTGCATCGCGGCCACCCGCGATCCCCTCCCCTTGTCGAGCTACGGCAGGGACAGAGTAAGGCCCTCCGCTTTCGCCGCTACTGCCGCGGCCGGGCGGAGGGTCGGCGCCCGGGTGACCACTGCCGTGGTGGTGTGGTTACGACTGCTGCGGCTGCGGGTTCTGCCCCTGGCCCTGACCCGGCTGGGCACTCGGCTGCCCCTGCGGCTGGCCGCCCTGCTGCTGCCCGCCGTTCTGCTGGCCGCCGTTCTGCTGCTGGCCGCCCTGCTGGTTGGCCGCGCCGACCGAGGCGACGATCTCCCGGGCCGCCGTGATCGCGCCCTCCAGCAGCTTGCCCGCGTCCGGGGCCTGCCGGCCCTCGTAGGAGGCGCCGTTGTAGTCCAGCGTCACCACGACGTTCTGGGTGCGCACCACCACGGTCGTGTTGAAGAAGTCCACGTCCTTCTTCACGCCGTACGTGACCGCCGTCGCCTGGTCGCCGACCCCGCCCGCGGGCTCCGCCTTGAGGTTCTGCGCGCCCTGCGTGCCCTTGGCCGCCTCGACCTGCTTGGTGAACTGCTCCTCGGCACGCTTGTTGCCGCTGCCCAGCGAGTCGTGCGAGTCGTAGCGCACCAGGGACACCGCCAGCCAGCGGTAGTCGGAGCCCTTCAGGCCGTCCTCGTCCAGGCCGTTCCAGGAGCAGCTCGCACGGCTGGACAGGTCGTTCGACTTGGTCGCCGTACCGTTCTTGTCCTTGGCCTCGGCCACCAGCGTGTCGATGGTCTTGGCCTGGAGCGCCTTGCACGGGTCGGGCAGCGTGCTGAACGCGGCCTTCTCCGGCTTCGCGGACGACTTGCCGCTCGGGGCCTTCGACGAGGAGGAGGACGCGTCGGACTTCTTGCCGCCGTCGGAGCCCGAGCCCTTGCCGGAATCGGACGAGCAACCGGCGACGGTGAGTATCACCGGGACGGCGGCACAGGCGAGAACGCGGGTGAGGCGCGAGGCTGAGAGGTGCATGATTCCTTCATCCAAGGGGCGGCGGGACCCCGCAACGGTAGCCCGACCGGGCGGCCCCGTGCTGTGCGGGCCGTCACGCGGGCCGGCGCGGGGCGGTGGTCGAGGCGGTGTTCGGGGCGGTGTTCGGGCTGGTGACGGGGGCGGTGACCGGGGCGGTGATCAGTCGCTGAACCGGTCGGCGAGCTCCTTGGCCAACTGCCGCGCCCGGTCCTGGGTCTCCGCGCTGGACGGGACGCTGCCGGGGACGGTCGGCTGGACGCTGTACTCGACGGTGACGATCACGTTGGCGGTACGGAAGACGATCCGCACGGTACGGGCCTGGGCCGTGGCCCCGGCGGCACTGAGCCGGTCGTCGATGAACGCCTCGTTGCCCAGCCCCTCGAGCACGCGGGAGCCGAGCTCGGGGGACACGGGGCCGGTGGGGCTGACCCCGCCCGCACCGCCGGCCGGCGCACCGGAGCTCTGCTGGCCGGGGGTGCGGGCGGGGTCAGCCCCACCGG
>NZ_RPRY01000620.1 GCF_003949795.1 Streptomyces sp. WAC06614 | reverse complement strand
ACCCGGTGGCCACGGCCGCCGTCGCCACGGCCGGCCACCGCCCGCCCGGTCGCCACGACCGACACCCGCCCGCTCGGCCCCGGCAGGCACCCACCCGGTCGGCCCGGCCGAACGACACGCACCCCCGGCGGGCCCCGGTCGCCGCATCGGGCCGGGCCCGTTGGGCAGACTGCCCCCATGGGGCTCCTCGGCATCCTCGCGGCGGTGGCCGTGCTCGTCTGGGTCTGGCTGGTGGGCGGGCACGGCATGTTCTGGCGGACCGATGTGCGGCTGCCGCGGCGGGAGTCGCCCGCCCGGTGGCCCTCCGTGGCCGTGGTCGTACCGGCCCGGGACGAGGCCGCGGTGCTGCCGTGCAGCCTGCCCTCGCTGCTCGCGCAGGACTATCCCGGCGAGGCGGAGGTGTACCTCGTCGACGACGGCAGCACCGACGGCACCGCCGAGCTGGCCCGCCGGCTGGCCGCGGCCGCGCCCGGGCTCCCCCTCACGGTCGTGCACCCGGGCGAGCCCGGACCCGGCTGGACCGGGAAGCTGTGGGCGCTGCGCCACGGCATCGCCCGGGCCCGGGCCGCGCGCCCGGGCGGGCCCGAGTTCCTGCTGCTGACCGACGCCGACATCGCCCACGAGCCGGACAGCCTGCGCGAGCTGGTCTGCGCCGCCACCTCCCACGACCTGGACCTGGTCTCGCAGATGGCCCGGCTGCGCGTGGTGGGGTTCTGGGAGCGCCTGATCGTCCCGGCGTTCGTCTACTTCTTCGCCCAGCTCTACCCGTTCCGCCGGATCAACCGCCCCGGCAGCCGCACCGCCGCGGCCGCCGGCGGCTGCGTCCTGCTGCGCACCACGGCCGCCGTCCGCGCCGGCGTGCCGGACACGATCCGGCACGCGGTCATCGACGACGTCGCCCTCGCCCGGGCCGTACAAGACTCCGGCGGGCGGATCTGGCTCGGGCTCGCCGAGCGCGTCGACAGCGTCCGGCCGTACCCGGCCCTGGCCGACCTGTGGCGCATGGTCGCGCGCAGCGCCTACGCCCAACTGCGCCACGACCCGCTGCTGCTGGCCGGTACGGTCGCGGGCCTCGCCCTGGTCTACCTGGTCCCGCCCGTCGCCCTGGTCGCGGGCCTGGCCGCGGGCCGGCCCGCGACGGCCTGGGCCGGCGCCGCCGCCTGGCTGCTGATGTCCGGTTCGTACCTGCCGATGCTGCGTTACTACCGGCTGCCCGCCGCCCTGGCTCCGCTGCTGCCGCTGACGGCGCTGCTCCACCTGCTCATGACCGTCGACTCCGCGGTGCAGCACTACCGCGGCCGCGGCGCGGCGTGGAAGGGCCGCACCTACGACCGTCCGGCGCAGACCCCGGCCCCGCCGGAACCGTTCGTCTGATGTTCCGTCAGCATTCCATCTGCCGAGGTCACGGCGATATGAGGGGGCGTCACATATCCCCGTGGCACATGAGTACGAGTCACCTCAAGCAGGGGCGGAAGTGACGAATCGTGCACGTGAACGTCAAGTGAATGGTGGGACTCTGACCTGCGAATATGCAGGTCAGGCGCATGCGCGCGACGCCTCGCTATGGACCCGGTGAAGTCGTGGGCTTAACTTATGACCCATGACCTCCCCCCGCTCCACTTATGGCGGCGGTTACTACTCCGCGCCCTCCTTCCCGGACACCCCCATCTACGACTCCCTGGTCGCAGAGCGGGGCACCCCGCAGATCGCCCCGATCCGCGTGCCGGCCGCCTACGAGACCGCTTCCAGCGGCTACCCGTCGAGCGGTGGTTACCTCCCGGCCCTGCCGTCCGCGCTGCCCGCCCTGCCCGCGGCCCCCTCGGCGCCCGCACCGCAGCCGAGCGGTCCGGCGTACGGCTACCCGTACCAGCCCCAGGTCCCCCAGCC
>NZ_RPRY01000619.1 GCF_003949795.1 Streptomyces sp. WAC06614 | reverse complement strand
TCCCCCGCCCGTGTGTCCCCCATGTCGTCCCCGTGTTGCCCCCGGGCCGCCGCCGCGCCTCCGCGGTCAAGCCGTGTTCTCGGGCGGGGCCGTCGCCGTCAGGGCCGTCGGTGGCGGCGTCGTTGCCGTCAGGTCCCGGTCCAGTACGGTCACCAGCCCGTCGCCCCCCTCCGACCGCCGTGCCTGGTGCAGTTGGAGACGGGCCGAGGTGCGGGTCAGGGACAGGGTCATCACCTGGTTGCCGAACCACGGGCCGCCCGTACGCCGCCAGCTCAGCGGTGGCCGGCCGGTGCGGCCGTGCCGGCTGAGCATGCGGCCCAGCCAGCGGCCCGCGGTCGACCAGCCGATGCGGAAGCCGAACCGCACCGTGCTGTGCACGGAGTTGTGCAGCGGCGAGGCGACGAGCTGGAAGACCCGGGCCGTCGTCGGCAGCCGTGGCTCCGCCACGTACGCGTGGTGCACGTCCCCGGAGAGCACGCACACCGTCGCCGGGGCCCGCGGCCCGGTCCCCACCTCCTCGATCAGATCGCTCAGCGCCGCGAACGACGGCGGGAACGCCGCCCAGTGCTCCAGGTCGCTGCGCCGCCGCAGGTCCTCCCCGAACCGGGCCCACCGCTCGCCCCGCACCCCCCGGCACAGCGCCGCGTTCCAGCCCTCCGCGTCGTGCACCAGCGGGGGCATCAGCCAGGGCAGGGACGTACCGATCAGCAGGTGGTCGTAGCCGCCGTGGCCGTCCAGGGCCTGCTCGCGCAGCCATCTCAGCTCGGCCGGGTCCAGCATGGCCCGGCGGTCCTCGGCGAGCACCCGCCGGGTGCGGGTGTCCAGGATCAGCAGCCGGGTCCGGCCGAAGTCGCGGCGGTAGCTCCAGCGGACCGCGCCGGGGGTGGCGTCCGCCTCGGCGGCGAACGCGCGGAGCGCGTCCGTCCCGTCGGGGCTCTCGCGCACGGCCCGGTAGACCTTGTCCACCGCCAGCTCGGCCGGGGGCAGGTTGCCCAGGTGCTGGTGGACCCAGTACGCCATCAGGCCGCTGACGATCCGCTCCCGCCACCACGGCTTCGCCCGCATCTCGGCCAGCCACGCGGCGCTGGTGTTCCAGTCGTCGATGATGTCGTGGTCGTCGAAGACGTGCAGGCTGGGAACGGTCGAGAGCAGCCAGCGGGCCCCCGGGTCCCCCCAGGACTCGTGGTACAGGCGGGTGAACTCCTCGTAGTCCGCGACCTGCGCGCCCGGCGGCTCGGCCAGGTCCCGGCGGGCCGCGAGCCACTGCCGGGTGCCGGCCGAGAGCTGGTCGGCGTAGACCTGGTCACCGAGCAGCAGCAGGACGTCGGGCCGGTCGGCGCCGTCCGGGTCGGCGGCCAGCCGCGCGGCCAGGGCGTTGAGCGCGTCCGGGCCGTGCGGCCCGCGCCCCTCGGTGGGCGGGCAGGCCTGCCGGCAGGAGCCGAACGCCACGCGCAACGCGGCCGGTTCCGGCTGCCGGCCGGGGCGGGCGGCCCCGGCCGGGGTACGGATGGTGCTCGGCGGGAACGGGCTGTCGGGCAGCGGCCAGACCCGGACCCCGTCGAGCAGCACCTCGTACGCGGTGGTGGTGCCGGGGGCCAGGCCGGTCACCGGGACCAGCGCGTAGTGGTGGCCGGCGATCTGGAACGTGCGTACGGCGCCGCCCGCGATCCCGTCGGCGCAGCGCACCTCGGCCGTGCACGGCCGGTCGGTCTCGACCCAGACGGTGGCCGAGTCCCCCCGGTCCTGGTCGACATGTCTCAGCAGCGGCCCCAGCCGCAGCCCGGCAGCCATCCAACTCCCCCTCCTCGACGTCCCCTTGCATCAAGGTACGGGGTGGAGGGGGAGCGGGGCCTCCCTCTCAGGGCGGAGAGATCACCCCGGGGCGGCCCGGAGGGTCGGCC
>NZ_RPRY01000618.1 GCF_003949795.1 Streptomyces sp. WAC06614 | reverse complement strand
ACCCGGTAGGCCCCGGCCCGCCCCGCAGGGACCAGGCTCGGCAGGAGCAGCGCCCACAGCGCCGCCACCCTCCGCTGGAGCTCCCCGTACGGCATCCCGGTGCCCGACAGCACCTCGATGCCGCACGCCGCCGCCGCGACCAGCGACTCCACGCTCTCCCAGCCGCCCCGCGCGGGCAGTTCGCCCAGCTCACCGGCGTCCCGCGCCTGCCGCAGCAGCGTTCCCACCGCCGACAGCCAGGCCGCGTAGAAGTCGGTCACCGGCGGCCGCTGCCCGGCGCACTCCTTGGTGATCCGGAAGCTCGCCGGGACCGCCGGGTCCTCGTGCAGCGTCCGCGCCAGCCAGTGCGTGGTGTCGATCAGGGCCTGCAACGGCGAGGCCCCGGCCTCGCGCAGCGCCCGTACGGATGCGTGCAGCAGCGCACAGCCCCGCTGCTGCACGGCCTCGGCCAGCTCGTCCTTGGAGGCGAAGTGGAAGTACAGCGCCCCCTTCGTCACCCCGGCCGCCCCGGCGATGTCACCGAGCGTGGCGTGGGCGTATCCGTTGCGGTGGAACATCTCGGCCCCGGCGATGACCAGCCGCCGCCGCGTCCGTTCCGACCTCTCCTGCACCGCGACCGTCTCCTCTCGCCTGCCGCTACCACGTGGAAAGGTGGGGGGAAGCTGGAAGGGCGGGCCCGTCAGACCCGGACGAGCCGCTCCCCGCCGGCCTCCACCGCGACCTCCGCGGCGTTCTCCGGCCCGGCCATCAGGATCGACCGCTGCAACCGGCGCAGCGCCGCCGACGGCTCCAGCCCCAGCTCCCGTACGAGCGTGCCGCGCAGCCGCTGGTACACGTCCAGCGCCTCGCCGCGCCGCCCCGAGCGGTGCAGGGCGAGCATGAACTGCCCGTGCAGGTTCTCGTGGGTGCGGTACCGGCTCGCCAGGACCGTGAGTTCCGCGAGCAGTTCGCGGTGGCGCCCCAGCCGCAGGTCGGCCTCGATGCGCTGGTCGAGCGCGCACAGCCGGGTCTCCTCCAGCCGCCGCGTCTCCATCTCCAGCTGCACCCCGCCCTGTACGTCGGCGAACGCGGGCCCCGACCACAGCGCGAGCGCCTCCCGCAGCTGCCGCGCGGCGCCCGGGAAGTCCCCGGCGTCCATGGCGCGGTAGCCGGTGCCGGCGAGCCGGTCGAACTCGCGGACGTCGCTGGTGCCGCCGTTGCTGTGGAGGAGGTAGCCGCCGGGCAGCGTGACGAGCACGTCCTTGGCGGTCCGCACAGGGCCCCCGTCGCCCCCGTCGCTCCCCTGTCCGGCCTCCAGGGCCGTGGCGATGAGGGCACGCAGCTGCAGCACGTACGTCTGGAGGGTGGTCCGCGCGCTGCGCGGCGGTTCGCCGCCCCACAGCTCTTCTATCAGCGCCGAGACGGGCACGACCTGGTCCGCATGGAGGGCCAGCAGCGCCAGGACCTGTCGGGGCTTCGGAGCGGTGGGCGTGATGGAGATTCCGTTCTCCCGCACGGCCAGTGCGCCCAGTACATCGATGTCCACGCCGTACTCCCTCCCCCGGGCTGGTGCCGGGAGACCCCAGTCATTGGATGAGTCGCAGATTCAGTAGAAAACAGGACCGACGGTTTGTCAATATCAAACCGGTCGTGCTGTTTTGGGGACCATCAAGACCCCACCCACACTCAAGAACCGCTGCTGACCAGGGAGTTGAGCTACCTATCACCGGGCCGAAGGATGCCGTGAACCCCTAGACCCGCCCTTGACGGGCACCACAAAGCACACCGGGACGCCCGTTCGATGCCATTCAAACAGACCGTTCAGTCTGATCCGAACGTCCGACAGAGCTCCTCACACCCGGCCCCGCCCACGGCATCAGCGACCCCACCGACCCCCGCGTCGGCGGCCCCACCAGCGGCCCCACCAGCAGACC
>NZ_RPRY01000617.1 GCF_003949795.1 Streptomyces sp. WAC06614 | reverse complement strand
GGCCGGGCCCGGCCCCGACCCCGGGCCCGGCCTCGGCTCCGTCGGCTGCGCCGTTCCCGTCGCCCACTCCGGCCCCGGGCCCGGCCTCCGCCGTGGCCCCGGGGTCGGCCCCGCACTCCTTCCCCGCCACGGGCCCGGCAGCGGCCCCGGGCCAGGCACCGGCCCGGGGCGCCGACCCGGGCCGGAGTCCGGCCTCCGCCGCGGCCCCCGTCTCGGCCGCCGGCCAGGGCCCGGGCCAGGGCCCGGGCCAGGGCCCGGGCCAGGGCCCGGGCCAGGGCCCGGCCTCGGGCGCTGCCCCGGGGCCGGGTTTGGCTCCGGCCCCGGCGCCCGGCTCCCTCCCGTCGCCCGCAGGGTCCCCGGACCCGGCGTCGACCCGGGGGACGGGCCCGGCCGGGGCGCCGGGGGCCGGGTCGGGGGTGTCGCCGTGGCAGGCGGATCTTGTGCATCAGTCGGGGTTCGGTGGGCCCCGGGACCATCGGGTCTCCTGGGGCTCCGCGCCGGACGACGCGCCGGCCCCGGACTCCGCCCCCCGCTCCACCGGCCGCCACGCCGCTCCGTCCGGCCGCCCCGCGTACCCCGTGGCCCCGGACGCCGGCCGGGACGCGTCGGGGACCGCGGCCTCCGCCGAGCACGCCGTCGCGGCCCCCGCGGGGAGCTCCGGCGTCTCCTTGCGCCGCTCCCCGGAACCGGTCGAACCGGATGCTCCCGAAGCCTCCTTCCGCCGTGCCCAGGCGCCCGCGCCGGCGGTGTCCTGGCCCTCGGCGCCGGCCGGGAGCGGAGCCACCACCTCCTGGCCGGGTGTCACCGAGGAGCCGCCGGCGGCACGTTCCGGCACGCGGTGGCCGGACGCCGAGGAGGACGGCCGGCGGCCCGGCCCGGTGCCCGGGACCCGTACCTCCGCCCCGCCGTGGCGGGCGGCGGCGGACGGCGCGGACGGCCCGGCGGTGGCCGCCGGGCCCGGGCTCGCCGCGCGCCGTCGGACGGCCGAGGCGGGCGGTGACACCGGATGGCCCCGCAGCGCCCCGGCCGACGCCGGCAAGCCCGGGAACGGTGCGGCCGGGGACCGCAGAGGTGGGGCGGC
This sequence comes from Streptomyces sp. WAC06614, assembly GCF_003949795.1. Taxonomy (GTDB): domain Bacteria; phylum Actinomycetota; class Actinomycetes; order Streptomycetales; family Streptomycetaceae; genus Streptomyces. The sequence goes on along the minus strand of NZ_RPRY01000617.1, from coordinate 836 downwards.
GGGCGGCGCGAGCGGCCGGTCCGGGCCGGGCGGTGACGAGGCCGCCCCGCGGGGGAGCGGCTCTGCCCGGGCCGCGGCAGCCGGCCCGGCCGCCATGCCCTCGGCCGCCGCCACCCGGGAGGTCTTCGAGCGGATGGCACGGCCCGAGCCGAAGCCGGCCGGGTACCTGCGGCGGCTCGCCGCCCGGGCGGTCGACGGGGTCGTGCTGGGCGGCGTAGCGGTGGCCGTCGCCTGGCCGTTGGTGCCGGCGGCGGCCGCGCACCTGCGGGCCAAGGTCGACGCGGCCGCGGCCGGCGGCGGTGGCAAACCCGTCACGGTGTGGCTGATCGACGCCACGACCGCCGGCCAGCTCGCCGTCGTCCTCGGCGCCGTCCTGCTCTTCGGCGTGTTCTACGAGGCCTGGCCCACCGGCCGCTGGGGCCGGACCCTCGGCAAGAAGCTGTGCGGCGTCCGGGTGCTGGCCGTGGCCGGCCGCCGTCCGCCCGGCTTCGGCCGTGCGCTGCGGCGCTGGCTGGTGTACGCCCTGCTCGGGTTGCCGGGTGCCCTGTGGGCCCTGGCCGACCGGCCCTGGCGGCAGGCCTGGCACGACAAGGCGGCGCGCACGTTCGTCGCCCGCTGAGCCGACGTCCTCCTCCGAACGGCCGCTCTCCCGTTGCGGGACGGGAGACCTGAGGTTCGACTCGGGCCATGAGCACCGACCAGCCGCCACCGGGCCAGTCACCCGAGGACGACCCGTTCCTCAAGAGACCGAAGGACCCGACGTCGCCTCCGCCCCCCTCGCCCCCCGGCGGTGAGGGGGGCGGAGGCGACGTCGGGTCCTTCGGTCTCTTGAGGAA
>NZ_RPRY01000616.1 GCF_003949795.1 Streptomyces sp. WAC06614 | reverse complement strand
GGGCGGGCGCCGGCGGGGGCGCCGCCCGGCGGCGGCGCCCGCCGGAACCGGCGGCGAGGACCCCGGGGGTGCGCGGGCGGACCTTGTCCACGACGGCCATGCCGACCCGGAACACGGCCGCGGGCACCACCACGCACAGCAGGCACCAGAACAGCAGCACCCCGTACGGGCGGCCCACCCCCCAGGGCTGGGTGGCCAGCACCTTGTCGCCGTACTTCAGGGAGACCGTGTAGTCCCCGTACGCACCCGCGGCCAGCGTCACGTCGAGCTGGATCCGGGCCTTCCGGCCGGGCGGGACGGTGCCCTTCCACTGCGCCTCCTCCCACAGGGGGGCGAACACCCCGTGGGCGGTGCCGATCTGGAAGACCGGGTCCTTGACCGGGGCCGCGCCGAGGTTGCCGACCGTCACCGTGAACCTCCGGCTGGGCGGGGCCCCGAACCAGGTGAGCACCCCGTCCTCGCCCTTCAGCTCGACCGAGGTGAGCAGCGCGAGCCGGCCGGTGCCGGACTCGGCGGGCAGCTCGGCCACCTCGTGGTCGGTGATCCTCAGCGGCACCGCGACGGTCGACTGGTCGCCGTTGACCGAGGTCACGTTCACCACGCACGGGCAGGGCCGGGGCGGCGCGGGGACGGGCAGCTCGGCGGTGAACCTGCCGCCGCCGTCCACCGAGACCGCCACCCCGTCGGCGTTGGCGCAGCTGTTGGTGCCGCCGATCATGTTCTGTCCGCAGACCAGCAGCATCACCAGGGTCCCGGCCGGCCAGCCGGTCCCGGTGACCGCGGTCCGGCCGCCCTTGGCGACCTCCTGGGCGGACAGCGTCACGGCCGGCTCGGCCTCCGCGGCCGCGGCGGGTTGCGCCGGGGCCGCCAGGAGCAGGGCCGGCGCGACCAGGGCCAGCGCGAGCGTGCACAGGGCGGCGTACGCCCTGAGGACCTTGCCGATCACCTGGCGGCTCCCGTCAACTCGTGGTCCGTCACGGAGGGCGCTGCGCCGGACCCCGGCCCGCGCCGGCCGTCCTGCCGGGTCCCCGGGCCGGCCGCACGGCGGGGGCCGCGGCGGAGCAGGCGGCGTGCGGCCAGGGCCAGGGTGCCGAGCGCGAGCAGGACGGCGCCGGTGGTGCCGGCCGGGCCCCACGGCAGGAACCAGGCCGTGGCCCGGCCCGCGGCCGGGGCGGCTCCGGCGGCGGTGACCGAGACGGTCACCGCCGCACGGCCGACCACCGGCGCCCCGGGCCACGGCTCGGTCAGCTCGACCCGCTGCCCGGGCAGCAGCTCGACGGAGACCGGACGCGCCCGGCGCCCGGTCAGGCCCCCGAGGACGCCCTCGGCGGTGATCCCGACCTCGGGAGCCAGCGCCACGTTGCCCCGGTTGACCAGCGCGTAGGCGACCTCGGTGGCCGGGCCCCGGCCCCGTACCCGTACGTCCTCCACCGTCAGCGCGGCCACCTGCGGCCCGCTGACCCTCAGGTGCACCCGTACCCCGGCCTCGTGGCCGCCCTCGGCGGCGACGACGGCCACCGGGTGGTCCCCGGGGGCGGCGCCGGGCGGCACGGTGACGGTGAACGGCACCACCGCCCGCGTGCGCGGCGGCACCTTCACGGTGCCGGCGCCACCGAAGCTGACCCAGGCCCCCGCCCCGGTGGACCGCCCGGGCGGCCGTACGGCGAAGGCCCCGTCGGCGGCGTTGTAGGCGTCGGCCCCGCGCAGGGTGAGCGTGTGCTCCTGGTCGGTGGGGTTGGTCAGGGCCAGCCGGTCCTCCAGGACGCTGCCCGGGCCGCCCTGCAGGTAGAAGTACGACCGCGCCCCGCCACGGGCCGCGGTGGCGCCCCCGGCGGCGGGCTCGGCGGTCCAGCCGGCCCCGTCTGCCCCGTCTGCCCTGGCGGGAGCGACGGAGCCGAGGAACAGCAGCAGGAGGAGGACGACGGGG
>NZ_RPRY01000615.1 GCF_003949795.1 Streptomyces sp. WAC06614 | reverse complement strand
GTGGGCTCGGAGATGAGTAGAAGAAGCGGACCTGAGCCCCTCGGGGCAACCCGGCTCAAGCCGGCACCTACAGCCCGACCAGCCAACCCAGGCCCCGCCCACAGCCACGGCCAACGGACCGACGGGCCCGGGCCCGCCCAACAGCCACGCCCCGTCAGGCCTGGTCCGCAAAGGCATGGGCCCCGCCCGGCACCCACAGCCCCACGGGCCTACAGCCACCGCCCGGGCCCCGCCCGACAGCCACGGCCCAACGGGTCAACCCGAGCCCCTCTGAGGCAGCCCGGCCGCCACCCAGCGACCCCGGCGCAAACGGCCGACCAGGCCCGGCCCTGCCACCGCCCGGGCCCCGCCCAACAGCCTCGGCCCGTCGGGGCCGGCCCCGGACCGACAACCACGGCCCACCGGCCGACCTGAGCCCCTCCGAGGCCTAATGGGCCCACCAGGCCCGCTCCCGCCATGGCCCGGGCCCGCCAGGGCCCAGCCCCCGCCGCCAGGGCCGAGGCCCCTGAGCGGGGCCTCGGCCCTGGCGGCCGGACCTGGCCCCTCCGGGCAGCCTAGGCTGCGTACAGGTCGAACGTGGACCGCTTGGGCCCCGCCACCACGTCCAGCGCCGGATCCACCGTCAGCATCGCCTGGTGCAGCCGCTGCAACTGCGGCGACGGCTCCACCCCCAGGTCCTCGATGAGCCGCGTCCGCAGCCGCCGGTACACGTCCAGCGCCGTCGCCTGCCGCCCCGACCGGTACAGCGCCACCATCGCCTGCGAGTGCAACCCCTCGTGCTGCGGATGCCGCGCAATCAGCTCCGTCAGCTCCGCCAGCAACTCCGTGTGCCTGCCCAGCCGCAGGTCCACGTCGATCCGCCGTTCCACGGTGACCAGCCGGCTCTCCTCCAGCCGCATGACCTCGATCTCCAGGATCGGCCCCACCCGTACGTCGACCAGCGCCGGCCCCTGCCACAATCCCAGCGCCTGCCGCAGCAGCCCGGCCGAGGTCTCGTCGTCGCCTTCCTCGAACGCCGCCTGCCCCCGCGCGACCAGCGCCTCGTACTCGTGCACGTCCACCGATTCCGGCGGAATCTGCAACAGATAGCCCCCGTGCCGCGTGGCAAGTATTTCCTTCGCGCCACCGGGGCCGCCCGGCCCCATCGCCGTACCGAGCCGCCGCCGCAATTGCAGTATGTACGTCTGCAGCGTGGTCAGCGCGCTCTGCGGGAGCTCGGTGCCCCAGATCTCCTCCATGAGGGTCGGGACCGGCATCACCCGCCCCGGATACAACGCGAGGAGCGTCAGGATCTGTCGTGGTTTCCGCGCCGTCGGAACAATCGATCCCCCGTTGACCTCGGCACTCAACGGACCCAGAACCTGAATCTTCACGGTCTCCTCCGCACCTCGTCGAGTTCCCCTCGATTTTCAGCCTTCGACGGAGGAACGGTAGCGGGACACAGGGCAATGTCACCGCACCCTTGAGCCTGCTTCGAGCCCGCCTCCACGCCCGCAATTGACCGCGGGCCACCGTTTTCCTGAGCACCCTGCACGCCCATGGAATTCACATGGAATTTCACCACCATGGAACGTGGAATTCCCCTGGAGCCGAGCCCCGCACCGCACGACAAACGCAGGACGAACCCACGGAAGGGGACGATGGGGAGGGGCGAGCCCCCTCTACCCGATGCGCCCCAACGGCGCCACCAACGTTCCCCCCGCCCTTGCGGCGACGTACACGGCCAGCTCCCGCAGACAGGGCTGGTCGTACAGCACGACGGAACGTTCCCGCAGCCCGAACACCCGGTTCACGGCCGCCACGAACTCCGCCCCGCGCAGCGAGTCCACGCCCATCCGCGCGAACGGCTCCGCAGGGTCGATCTCCCACACGTCACAGCACAGCACTGCGGCAAGCTGCTCCCGCAGCACCTCCCCCACCGCAGCGACCCCGGCCACCCGGGC
>NZ_RPRY01000614.1 GCF_003949795.1 Streptomyces sp. WAC06614 | reverse complement strand
GAGTTCGGCCTCCCCGCCGGCCTGCCACAGGCCGTTGGCGTAGCCGACGCACTCGTCCCGGAACGTCTCGGCCGAGCCGACGTCGACGTACGCGGGCGGCAGCCCCGACAGGTCCGTGGTGCGGGCCAGGATGCGGCGGAGCCAGCGGGTGCGGGTTCGGCGGGCGTCGTGGGTGAGGGCCGCCTGCGGGGCGAAGGTGTCGAAGCCGTGGAAGGCGCCCGGCCACACGTGGAGTTCGGCCTCCCCGCCGGCCTGCCACAGGCCGTTGGCGTAGCCGACGCACTCGTCCCGGAACGTCTCGGCCGAGCCGACGTCGACGTACGCGGGCGGCAGCCCCGACAGGTCCGTGGCACGGGCCGGCGCCGCGTACGCCGGCAGGTCCGGGTCCCCGTACCGGTCGCCGAGCAGTGCCTGCCAGGCCGTGGCGTTGGAGGTCCGGTCCCACAGGTCCACGCCGGCCATCTGGCCGCAGGAGAAGGTCGCGTTGCGGTCGTCCAGCATCGGGGACAGGAGCAACTGCCCGATCGGTACGGGCCCGCCACGGTCCCGCGTGAGCAGCGCGAGGGCCGCGGCGAGCCCCCCGCCCGCGCTCTTGCCGCCGACCACGATGCGGGCGGGGTCGACGCCCAGCCGGTCCGCGTGCCCGGCGGCCCAGGCCAGCCCGGCGTAACAGTCCTCCACCGCGGCGGGATACCGCGCCTGCGGCGCCAGCCGGTACTCGACCGATACGACGGCCAGCCCCAGCGGCAGCACCCACTCGCGCAGCAGCCGCGGGAGCACCGACCAGGCATTGCCCATGATCATCCCGCCGCCGTGCAGGTAGTAGAGCAACGGGAGCGGCTCGGTCACCCCGGCCGGCCGTGCGGAGACCAGCGTCAGCTCGGTGCCGGCGGTCCCGTCGGGGCCCCCGGTCCCGGCCGTGGCCGCCGCCGGCCCCGTCACCCGTAGCTCCTCCACCTCGAACGTGCCGCCCGCCCGGAGCTCGTCGACGGTCGGGCGGCGCCGGACCGCGACGTCGTGCGCCTGCCGGGCGGCGAGGTTCTCCGGGGTGAACGGCTCCCGCGCGGCGCGGTCCAACGCCGAAAGCGCCAGGCCCAGTTCGGGGTCGAAGGGGGGTACGCGATCCATGTACCGCAGTCAATCACGGCACCGGGCCGGGAACACCAACGCGGATCCCCCGAGGTGTCTCCACCTCGGGGAACCCGCGCACTTCGCTGACCTGTACCGACAACGAGCGGACGGGCGCGGCGTTACGGCGGCGCAGGGAGAGGTTTCGACCGCCGTGCAGCGGTCAGACGCGTCCGTGTCCATCGGAGTGAGGCCGAGCAGGCGACGGACATACCCACGAAGGTTCGAAGGAATCGAAGGAACTGACGGAAGGGACGGTACGGGGATGAGTGACGTCACGCGGCTTCCCGGGGCGCAGCTGCGGCACTGGCAGTGGCAGCAGCGGGCGCTCTGCCGGTCGTGGGGGACGGGCCCGTTCTACCACCCCGCCGGCGAACGCGGTGAGGACCGTGAGGGCCGGGACGCACTGGCGAAGCGGATCTGCGCGCGGTGCCCGGTGCGCCGCGCCTGCCTGGAGCATGCGCTGCGCACCCGGGAGAGCTACGGGGTGTGGGGCGGGCTCACCGAGGAGGAACGGCGGGCCGTGCTGGAGGCGGCGTCCCCGCGCTCCACGACCGGATCGGCATGACCGGCCCCCGGGCGCCGGCCCGGCCGACGCGGAACCGGACGCGAAGCCCGGCGCGTCGGACCACGAAGCCCGGCCCCCGGCCCGGCCCAGGACCGGCCCGGCGCCCGGCCCGGGCCAGGCCCGGCCGAGCCGAGCCAGCCCGAGCCGGGCCAGGCCGGGCCGAGCCGGGCCAGGCCAGCCCGAGCCGCGCGGGGCCGGGCCAGGCCGGGCCGGGCCGGGCGGGGCCGGGCGGGGCCGGGCCGGGCCCGG
>NZ_RPRY01000613.1 GCF_003949795.1 Streptomyces sp. WAC06614 | reverse complement strand
CGCCCGGACCGATCTCGGGCCGCGGACCCTGCCGACTTACTGAGCCCGTGTCCGGCGCGGCCGAGGCGCCTCCTGCGGGCCGTAGGATGGACCCCATGGCGAAATCCGGTACGACGACCCAGGGGCTGCGCGCGGCGATCGAGCGCAGCGGCTACTACCCGGCCCTCGTGGCCGAGGCGGTGGAGGCCGCGGTGGGCGGCGAGACGGTCTCGTCGTACCTGGTCCACCAGGAGACCACCTTCGACTCCAACGAGGTGCGCCGGCACGTCACCGTGCTGGTCCTCACGCCGAACCGCTTCATCGTCAGCCACACCGACGAGCAGGCGGCCGACGCCGGGTCCCCGTCCCCGTACGCGACCACCTCGACCGAGTCCGTCAAGATCGGCGCGATCTCCTCGGTGGTGCTCAGCCGCGTCGTGGCCAACCCCGAGTCGTACACCCCGGGCACGCTGCCCCGCGAGGTCGTGCTGACCATCGGCTGGGGCGCGGTCTCCCGCATCGACCTGGAGCCCGCCGCCTGCGGCGACCCGAACTGCGACTCCGACCACGGCTACACCGGCAACTCCACCGCGGACGACCTGAGTCTGCGCGTCAGCGAGGCCGGTGACGGCCCCGAGGCGGTCCGCCAGACCCTGGTCTTCGCCCAGGCGCTCTCCGAGGCCACCGCCGCGACCGCCACCCCCCGCTGATGACGTACTCCGCCGCGCAGCACGGCTGGGGCCACCCCGGACCGGGAGCTGGGGGAGACCCGGACCTGCTGGACCCCGCCGGCGCCCCCGTCCCGCAGTACGGCACCGGCTCGCTCGCCGACCTGCTGCCCACCCTGGCCGCCCACCAGGGCGTGCCGGGCCTGGAGGCGACGATCACCGAGCTGGCGCCGGCGGACCGGGCCTGTGTGTTCCTGGTCGACGGCCTCGGCTGGGAGCAGCTCGCGGCCCATCCGGCCGAGGCGCCGTTCCTGACCTCCCTGCTGGGCAGCTCGCGCGGCGGCACCGGGCGGCCGATCACCTCCGGCTTCCCCGCCACCACCGCCACCTCGCTGGCCTCCGTCGGCACCGGCCTCGCCCCCGCGCGGCACGGCCTGCCCGGCTACGCCGTGCGCAACCCGGCCACCGGCGAGCTGATGAACCAGCTGCGCTGGCAGCCCTGGACCTCGCCGCAGGTCTGGCAGCCGTACCCGACGGTGTTCCAGCGCGCCGACGCGGCCGGGGTGCACACCGCGCAGGTGTCCGCCCCCGCCTTCCAGAACACCCCGCTCACCAAGATCGCGCTCAGCGGCGGCACCTTCCACGGCCGGATGACCGGCGAGGAGCGGATGGACCTCGCCGCGCTCCAGCTCGCCGCCGGGGAGCGGGCGCTGGTGTACACGTACTACAGCGAGCTCGACGGCGCCGGGCACCGCCACGGGGTCGACTCCGACCTGTGGCGCGGCCAGCTCATGCACGTCGACCGGCTGGTGCAGCGCCTCGCCGAGCAGCTCCCGCCGCGCACCGCGCTCTACGTCACCGCCGACCACGGCATGGTGGACATCCCCTTCGACGAGGACTCCCGGATCGACTTCGACGAGGACTGGGAACTCGGCGCGGGCGTCGCCCTGCTGGGCGGTGAGGGCCGGGCCCGGCACGTGTACGCCGTCCCCGGTGCCGAGGCCGACGTGCTCACCGTGTGGCGGGAGGTGCTCGGCGACCGCTTCTGGGTCACCAGCCGCGAAGAGGCCCTGGAACTGGGCTGGTTCGGGGCGCCCGGCAGCTGCGACGAGCGGGTGCTGGGCCGGATCGGCGACGTGCTCGCCGCCGCCCACGACGCCGTCGCCATCACCGCGTCCGTGAACGAGCCCAACGAGTCGGCCCTGACCGGCATGCACGGCTCACTGACCCCGGCGGAACAACTGGTCCCGCTGTTGGAGATCCGCTCCTCCTGACCGCCGGACCGGGGCCCACCCCGCCC
>NZ_RPRY01000612.1 GCF_003949795.1 Streptomyces sp. WAC06614 | reverse complement strand
CTCCTCCGACTGACCAACCCCCACCCCGGCCGCCCTCACCACCACCGTCCGCCGCATGCTGGACGCGGCCCTGGCAGACGCCTGAGCCCGGCCCCGCGAAGGGCGCCGTTCGACGTGCGCGGCTGCGCCGACGGGATCAAGGGGTGTTGAGGCCGTTCCTGGATGGCGCGGTGGGGGTTGGTCAGTCGGAGGAGCGGGTCCAGCCCGTGGCCTGGATTGCGGTGGCGTCCTGGGGGCGGTCCTCCGTGAAGAGGAGGCGGGTGCGGTGGGTGATGCGTACGACGTCCACGTAGCAGCCGCGGCCCACGTAGCGGCCGGTGGCCCGGTGGCGGAAGCGGAGTTGGACCGGGCTACGGGCGGGCTGGTCGGGGAGCGGGGCCTCCAGGTGGTGCCAGATCCGGCCCGACCAGCCGCTGAGCCGGCCCTCGGGCCAGTGTTCGGGGCTGCCGCCGGTCGTGCGGACCGTGTGGAAGGGGAGCGGGTGCCAGGTCGTGCCCGCGTCCGCCGACCACTCCACGTACAGGGCGCCCTCGTTCGGCACGGTGTCCCACCACACGGCGCAGCGCAGCCGGGCGCCGGGGCCGGGCGGGGTGACCGGGGGCAGGGTGAGCGTGCCGGAGCCGCCGGGGGTCTGGCCGGAGAACCAGGCCGGGCCGCCGTGCCGGGTGCGGACCGGGACGGCCCGGGCGAAGGCGTTGCCGACGGCGACGCGGGGCGCGCTGCCGGCCCGCCAGGTGCGGACGGGGTGCACGGAGTTGCCCAGCAGGACGAGGTAGGAGTCGGTGGACGGGTCGAGCACGAGAGAGGTTCCGGTGAAGCCGGTGTGGCCGGCGGAGTGCGGGGTGGCCATCGCGCCCATGTACCAGTGCTGGTAGAGCTCGAAGCCGAGGCCGTGGTCGTCGCCGGGGAAGGCCGTGTTGAAGTCGGTGAAGAGGAGTTCGACCGAGGCGGGGCGCAGGATGCGGCGGCCGGCGTAGGCGCCGCCGTCGAGGAGGGCGCGGGCGAGGACGGCCAGGTCCCAGGCCGTGCCGAAGATGCCGGCGTGGCCGGCGACGCCGCCCAGCGCGTACGCGTTCTCGTCGTGCACCTCGCCCCAGACCAGGCCGCGGTCCAGGCCGGACCACGGGGGGCGCTGCACTTCGGTGGCGGCGGTCGTACGGCGCCAGGAGAGCGGGGGGTTGAAACGTGTGCGGTGCATACCGAGCGGAGCAGTGATCTCGTCGTGGAGCAGGGCATCCAGAGGGTGACCGGTGATCCGTTCCAGGAGCAGTTGCAGCGTGATCAGGTTGAGGTCCGAGTAGCGGTAGACCGTGCCGGGGGTGTCCTGCGGGCGGACCTCCCAGAGCAGGCGGAGGCGTTCCTCGCGGGTGGGCTGGGAGTAGAACGGGGCCCAGGAGCGCAGGCCGGAGGTGTGGGTGAGCAACTGCCGGACACTGATGGACTCCTTGCCGCCGCCGGTGAACTCGGGCAGGTAGCGGCGGACCGGTGCCTCCAGCTCCAGCCGGCCCCGCTCCATCTGCTGGACCGCCAGCACCGAGGTGAACAGCTTGGTCAGTGACGCGAGGTCGAAGACGGTGTCCTCGGTCATGGCGATCCGCTCCGCGGCGGGCAGTTCCCGGGCCCGGTCGGTGCGCCCGTCGTAGTCGGCGTAGCGCAGGGCGTCGCCCATGGCCCGGTGCAGGGCGACGGTACGCCCGCGCCCCGCGAGGACGACCGCCCCGGCGTAGTAGGGGTGCTCCGGGGAGGGGCCGAGGAACCGCCCGGCCTCGGCCGCGGTGGCCTCCAGGTGCCGCTCGACCAGCCCGGCCTGCCGCGCGGACCCGTACCGCAGGCGCAGCCCTTGCGCGGCCCGCCGCTCGGCCGCCCCGGCGGCCCCGGCGGCCCCGGGCAGAGCGGCATGCAACAACAACACCCCGCCCAGCGCCAACAACCGCCCCCCGAGCCGCCGC
>NZ_RPRY01000611.1 GCF_003949795.1 Streptomyces sp. WAC06614 | reverse complement strand
CGTTCGCCCCGCTCAGGCCGCCCCGCCCTCCAGCCGGGCCTCCGCCTCCGCGAGGATCTCCGTCAGCCGGGCCCCGAAGGCCGCGTCCCGCGGATCGGGCACGCCCGTGCGGGCCGATTCCAGCAGGGCGTCCACGGCCCGGCCGTACGCGCCCGGTACGTCGCCCCAGTCCGGCAGCGCGAACACGCCCTCGGCCCCGCGCAGCTCCAGCCCCACCCCGGCGGCGGCCCGGGGGGCCGCGAGGGAGAGGGTCGCGGTGCTGGCCGCGCCGGAGGTGTGCCGCAGGGCGAGCTGGACCACGTCCGAGGGCCCGCGGGCGGCGGTCACGGCGGTCACGTCGCCCAGGACCGGGATCAGCACCGACAGCGCGTGCGGGCCCACGTCCCACAGCCCGCCCTTGGCCTTGCGCCAGGGCGAGCCGGCGTAGGCGCTGGGCGGGCCGTCGGGGCCGTGGACGGCGCCGAGCCAGTGCGCCGCGGCCGTGAACCAGCCCGAGCGTGCGGCCTGCTCGGCGACCCAGCCGGCGGCCGGTTCGGCGAACCGCAGGGTGAGGAACACGACGGAGGCGACCCCGGCCGCGTCCGCCGCGTCCACCACGGCCCGTGCCTGCCCGACCGTCGTCGCGACCGGCTTGTCCAGCAGCAGGTGGCAGCCGGCGGCCGCGGCGCGCACGGCGAGCGGGGCCTGGACGTCCGGCGGCAGGGCGAAGGCGGCGACGTCGCAGTCGGCGAACAGCGCGTCGGGGTCTTCGTACACCTTCACGCCGTACTGCTCGGCGAGTTCGGCCGCCGCTTCGGGGCGCCGGCCCCACACCCCGGCGAACTCGGAGCCCTGGTGCGCGGCGAGGGCGGGGGCGTGGGTGCGGTGGGCCCAGGGGCCCGTGCCGAGCAGGCCGATCCGCGGACAGGAGCCACCGGCGGGCGGGGTCAAATCGTACGAAATGCTCACGTGCTCAGTCTGCCGCACCCGGACGGGTGTGCGGTCCCCGACCCGCACGACCCGGCCGACCTGCGGCTGAAACCCCGGTAACACGCGGTTCACACCTGGGCAACGGACGGGAAATCGCGAGCGGGCACGCTGCGGACGACACCGCAGCAGTCGCAGCACCCGCAGAATCCGAGGATGGGGCCCGTGAGCTACAAGGCTGAGTACATCTGGATCGACGGCACCGAGCCGACCGCGAAGCTTCGCTCCAAGACGAAGATCCTGGAGAACGGGGCCGAGCTGCCGATCTGGGGCTTCGACGGCTCCAGCACCAACCAGGCCGAGGGCCACGCCTCGGACCGGGTGCTCCAGCCGGTCTTCTCCTGCCCGGACCCGATCCGCGGCGGCGACAACCTGCTGGTGCTGTGCGAGGTCCTGAACATCGACATGACCCCGCACGAGTCGAACACGCGGGCGCTGCTGCGGCCGGTCGCGGAGAAGTTCGCCGCACAGGAGCCGATCTTCGGCATCGAGCAGGAGTACACCTTCTTCGACGGCGCCCGTCCGCTCGGCTTCCCGGTCGGCGGTTTCCCGGCCGCCCAGGGCGGCTACTACTGCGGGGTCGGCGCGGACGAGATCTTCGGCCGCGAGATCGTCGAGAAGCACCTCGACCACTGCCTGGCCGCCGGCCTGGGCATCTCCGGCATCAACGCCGAGGTCATGCCCGGCCAGTGGGAGTTCCAGGTCGGCCCGCTGAGCCCGCTGGAGGTCGCGGACCAGCTGTGGATCGCCCGCTGGCTGCTGTACCGGACGGCCGAGGACTTCAACGTCTCCGCCACCCTCAACCCCAAGCCGGTCAAGGGCGACTGGAACGGCGCCGGCGCCCACACCAACTTCTCCACCCGGGCGATGCGCGAGGACTACCGCGCGATCATCGCCGCGTGCGAGGCCCTGGGCGAGGGCAGCAAGCCGCTGGACCACGTCAAGAACTACGGCGCGGGCATCGACGAGCGCCTGACCGGCCTCCA
>NZ_RPRY01000062.1 GCF_003949795.1 Streptomyces sp. WAC06614 | reverse complement strand
CCGCTTCGCCGCCCACGACCGAGCCCGCCGCCCGCCCCCGTCCAATGCCGCAGCGCCCCCGACTCCAGGTCGATCTGCTCCGACAGGGACGACAGCTCGTCCTCCGCGAAGCGGCGGGCTCGGTCGTGGGCGGCGAAGCGGAGGGAGTCGGCGGAGGTGGTGATGCGGTGGGTGCGGGTGCGGAGGTCGGGGAGGCGGGCGGTCAGGTGGGTCTTGTCCGGCTCCTGTTCCAGGCGCTTGAGTTCCTCGTCGAGCTCGCGGCCGTGGGCGCTCAGGCGCTCGAAGAGGGCCAGGGACTCGTGCAGGGAGGCGTCGGAGCGGACGCCGTGCCGGAGGGTCTCCTCCGTGGCCCGCATCGACGTGCGCAGGTCCAGCCGGAGCTGGGCCAGCGTGGCCGCCGGGCCGAACTGGGTGAGGGTCTTGGCCCGGAGCGTGGTGTCCTCGACCGAGCGGCGGGCCTGGTGGACGGTGCGTTCCACCCCGCGCTTCGCGGCGCCGACCACCTTGACGGTGGCGTACACCCCGAGGCCGACCAAGGTCAGCAGCATCAACGCGAAGATGATCAACGCGGCCTCCATGGCGGTCCCTTTCCCCTGGCCTCTGCTTCCCTTCCACCGTAAACGCCAAGGGCAGGCCGGGGGTTCCAGAACGCCCCCAGCCTGCCCTCAATCTCCGGCGGTCCTCCCCCTAGGGGATCTGCCGCAGCGGTGCCGAGCGGCTGCTCACACCACGATGTTCACCAGCTTCGGCGCCCGCACGATCACCTTGCGGATCTCCGCCCCGCCCAGGGCCGCCACGACCGCCTCGTCGGTCAGGGCGAGCTGCTCCAGGTCGCCCTCGGAGATGGTCGGCGGGACCTCCAGGCGGGCCTTGACCTTGCCCTTGATCTGGACGACGCAGGTCACGGCCTCGTCGACCACGTACGCCGGGTCGGCGACGGGGAAGTCCTGGTGGACCACCGAGTCGGTGTGGCCCAGGCGGTGCCACAGCTCCTCGGCGATGTGCGGGGCCAGCGGGGCGATCAGCAGGACCAGGCGCTCGGCCACCGAGCGCTCCAGCGGCCGGCCCGCCTTGGTCAGGGTGTTGTTCAGCTCGGTGATCTTCGCGATCGCCGTGTTGAAGCGCAGGCCCGCCATGTCGGAGCCGGCCCCGTCGATCGCCTTGTGCAGGGCGCGCAGGGTGGCCTCGTCCGGCTCGCCGTCGACGACCGTGACCGCGCCGGTCTCCTCGTCCACCACGTTGCGCCACAGGCGCTGCAGCAGGCGGAACTGGCCGACCACGGCGCGGGTGTCCCACGGCCGGGAGACGTCCAGCGGGCCCATCGCCATCTCGTACAGGCGCAGGGTGTCCGCGCCGTACTCCTCGCAGATCTCGTCGGGGGTGACGGCGTTCTTCAGGGACTTGCCCATCTTGCCCAGCTCGCGCTTGACCGGCTGTCCCTCGAAGAAGAACTTCCCGTCGCGCTCCTCGACCTCGGCGGCCGCCACCGGGAAGCCGCGCTCGTCGCGGTAGACGTAGGCCTGGATCATGCCCTGGTTGAACAGCTTGTGGAACGGCTCCGCCGAGGAGACGTGGCCCAGGTCGAACAGGACCTTCGACCAGAAGCGCGCGTACAGCAGGTGCAGCACCGCGTGCTCGGCGCCGCCGACGTACAGGTCGACGCCGCCGTGCGGGGCGGACTCGCGCGGACCCATCCAGTACTGCTCGATCGCCGGGTCGACCAGCGCCTCGGTGTTGTGCGGGTCCAGGTAGCGCAGCTCGTACCAGCAGGAGCCGGCCCAGTTCGGCATGGTGTTGGTCTCGCGGCGGTAGCGCCGCACGCCCCGGCCGTCGCCGAGGTCCAGGTCGACGTTCACCCAGTCCGCCTTGCGCGACAGCGGGGTCTCCGGCTCGGAGTCGGCGTCGTCGGGCTCGAAGGTGCGCGGCGAGTAGTCCTCGACCTCGGGCAGCTCCAGCGGCAGCATCGACTCGGGCAGGGCGTGGGCCACGCCGTCCTCGTCGTAGACGATCGGGAAGGGCTCGCCCCAGTAGCGCTGGCGGCTGAACAGCCAGTCGCGCAGGCGGAAGTTGACGGTGCCCTCGCCGATGCCGCGCCGGGTCAGCCACTCGGTGATCGCGGCCTTGGCCTCCACCACGCCCAGGCCGTCCAGGGAGATGCCCTCGCCGGTGGAGTTGACCAGCGTGGCGTCGTAGGAGACGAACGCGTCCTCCCACTCGGCCGGGTCGGTGCCGCGGCCGTCGGTGGGCCGGACCACGCAGCGCATGGGCAGCTCGAAGGCGCGGGCGAACTCGAAGTCGCGTGAGTCGTGGGCCGGGACGGCCATGATCGCGCCGGTGCCGTAGCCCATCAGCACGTAGTCGGCGATGAAGACCGGGACCTTCTCGCCGCTGACCGGGTTGACCGCGTACTCGCCGGTGAAGACACCGGTCTTGTCCTTGGCCTCGGCCTGGCGCTCGACGTCCGACTTGGACGCGGCCTGCTTGCGGTACGCAGCGACGGCCTCGGCGGGGGTGGCGTGGCCGCCGGTCCACACGGCGTGGGTGCCCTCGGGCCAGGCGGCCGGGACGAACTTCTCGACCAGCGGGTGCTCGGGCGCCAGCACCATGTAGGTGGCGCCGAACAGGGTGTCCGGGCGGGTGGTGAAGACGGTGACGGCCTCGTCGCCCAGCGCGAAGTCGACGCGGGCGCCCTCGGAACGGCCGATCCAGTTGCGCTGCTGCAGCTTGATGGCCTCGGGCCAGTCCAGCGCGTCGAGATCGTCCAGCAGGCGGTCCGCGTAGGCGGTGATCCGCATGTTCCACTGGCTCAGCCGGGCCTTGAAGACGGGGAAGTTGCCGCGCTCGGACCGGCCGTCGGCGGTGACCTCCTCGTTGGCCAGGACGGTGCCCAGCCCGGGGCACCAGTTCACGGGCGCGTCGGAGGCGTAGGCCAGGCGGAAGCCGTTCAGTACGTCGGCCCGCTCGGCGGCCGTCAGGGCGGACCAGGCGCGGCCGCCGGGGACCTCGCGGGAGCCGTCCTCGAAGGCGGCGACCAGCTCGGCGATCGGGCGGGCCTTCTTCGCCTCCTCGTCGTACCAGGAGTTGTAGATCTGCAGGAAGATCCACTGGGTCCACTTGTAGTAGTCCGGGTCGATCGTGGCGAACGACCGGCGCTTGTCGTGGCCCAGGCCCAGCCGGCGCAGCTGGGCCTTCATGTTCTCGATGTTGGCCTCGGTGGAGACCCGGGGGTGCGTGCCGGTCTGCACCGCGTACTGCTCGGCCGGCAGGCCGAACGCGTCGAAGCCCAGGGTGTGCAGGACGTTGTGCCCGGTCATCCGCTGGTGGCGGGCGAAGACGTCGGTGGCGATGTACCCGAGGGGGTGACCGACGTGCAGGCCCGCACCGGAGGGGTACGGGAACATGTCCATGATGAACTTCTTGGGACGGGCGACGACCGCCGCGTCCCCGGCCAGGTCACCGGTCGGGTTGGGGGCCTCGTACGTGCCCTCCGCGTCCCATACGTCCTGCCAGCGTGCCTCGATGTCGGCGGCCATGGCGGCCGTGTAACGGTGCGCCTCGGCCGCCTCGGGGGCCGGGGTGTTCGTCTCGCTCATGATTCCTACAAGCTCCATCGATCGTCTTCGCCGTCTCTGCCTGCCCAAACGAAAAAACCCCTCGCACAGGAGGGGACGCCGCGCCGAGGCCGACCGGGACCGGTCCGGTGCCGGTCGGGACTGTTCAGCGCGGCTCGGTAAGCAGAAGGCGTACGGCACGCATGGCGTCAGGGTACCGCAGCAGCCTCCGGCGCCGCTCGGGCGACCGCACAACGAGAAGCGGGCCACCCGATCCGGGTGGCCCGCTTCTTCACTGTGGAGCTAAGGAGAATTGAACTCCTGACCTCTTGCATGCCATGCAAGCGCTCTACCAACTGAGCTATAGCCCCTTGCTTTCGCAGTGTCTCCCGGGCCCTGCTCGGTTTCCCTTGCCGGTTCCCCCTGGCGACATCGAGAACATTACACGGTCATGGCCCTGGACCAAAAATCGGTTTCCCCGACCGGCTCGCGGGCGCCGCTTTGTCCGGTTTGGCCCTGGTCAAGCCCGGGCGAACTGGTAGAAGCGCTTGAGCGTGCAGTGTTCGTCGAGCAGCCGGCCGTAGATCGGCTCCCCCTCCAGCTCGCGGTACGTCTCGATGGGGTCGCCTTTTATGATCAGCGCCCGCGCGCATTCCTCGCACCAGTACTGGTAGTCGGGGTTGACCGGGTCCATGTCCCGCACGATCGGCGTGCCGTTGTCGCACCAGTCGCACCGCCGCCGGTGTGCACCCATCCGTCAGCGACTCCCTCCCGCTCCGGGGCCGTCGTCCCCCCTCCGGCGGTGTCGATTCTGCCACGCCGGTGCGCCAGGGGTCAGCTAGGGACAAAGAGCAAGGATCCCGCCCCCTGTTGGGGACGGGATCCTTCTTCTGTGGAGCTAAGGAGAATTGAACTCCTGACCTCTTGCATGCCATGCAAGCGCTCTACCAACTGAGCTATAGCCCCGCTCTCCGTCGCGCTTCCCGCCGTTTCCTGCGGTCCTCGCTGCGGACAAGAAGAACTCTAGCCTGTGACCAGCCGAAAAGTGAAATCCGGTCCCGGGCCGGTCCCGGGGGCCCCGCTACGGGGCCCACCAGGGCCTCAGTCGTCGTCGCCGAGCACCGGCTCCGGCAGGGTGCCGGCGTTGTGCTCCAGCAGCCGCCAGCCGCGCGCGCCCTCGCCGAGGACGGACCAGCAGCAGTTGGACAGCCCGCCCAGGCTCTCCCACGAGCCCGCCTCCAGGCCGAGCAGCCGGCCGATGGTGGTACGGATCGTGCCGCCGTGGCTGACCACGACCAGCGTGCCGTTCTCGCCGAGCGCCGCCGCGTGCCGCAGCACCACCGGGGCCGCCCGGTCGGCGACCTCGGTCTCCAGCTCGCCGCCGCCGCGGCGCACGGGCTCGCCGCGCTTCCAGGCCGCGTACTGCTCGCCGTACTTCGCCACGATCTCCTCGTGGGTCAGGCCCTGCCACTCACCGGCGTACGTCTCGCGCAGCGCCGCGTCGTGCGCGACGGGCAGGCCCGTGACGGCGGCCAGCTCGGCGGCGGTGGCCGCGGCCCGCCGGAGGTCGGAGGAGACGATGGCCTCGGGCCTGAGGGAGGCCAGCAGCCGGGCGGCGCGGCGCGCCTGGGCGACGCCGGTCCCGGTCAGCTCGATGTCCGTGGAGCCCTGGAACCGGCGCTCCAGGTTCCAGGAGGTCTGGCCGTGCCGCCACAGGACGATCTTGCGGCCCGGCCGGCCGGCGGTCGTCGCGCTCAGAACAGATCACCGTCCAGGTCGTCGTCGGCCTGGGCCTCGCGCAGCTTGGCGTGCTCCTCGGCCTTGCCCCGGGTCAGCTTCGCCTCCTCGGGCAGCTCGATCTCGGGGCAGTCCTTCCACAGGCGCTCCAGCGCGTAGAAGACCCGCTCCTCGCTGTGCTGCACGTGCACGACGATGTCGACGTAGTCGAGCAGGATCCAGCGCGCGTCGCGGTCGCCCTCGCGGCGGACCGGCTTGGCGCCGAGGTCCTTCAGCAGGCGCTCCTCGATCTCGTCGACGATGGACTTGACCTGGCGGTCGCTGGGCGCGGAGGCGAGCAGGAAGGCGTCGGTGATCGACAGCACGTCGCTGACGTCGTAGGCGATGATGTCGTGCGCGAGCTTGTCCGCGGCCGCCTGGGCGGCGACGTTGATGAGCTCGATGGAGCGGTCCGTGGCGGTCACTAGGCCATGCTTTCGGGTCGAGGGCAGATCCTTACAAGGGTCTCACGGTCCGCCGACACCGCCCACGCCGTTTCGCCCGCCGCAGTTCGCGGCGGCCGGGCCCCGGGGGCCGGGGCCCGGCCAGGGCCCCGGACGGGCCCCGTTCCGCGGGCTTCAGGGGGCCTTGTAGTCCTTGCCCAGGGTGACCACCACGTCCGCGTTGACCGGGCTCTCGGCCTTCTTGACGGCCGTCTCGGGCAGCCCGAGGGTCTTGGCGACCTCGACGGCCCGGTCCCGCTGGGCGTCGTCCTGGTACGTGATCTGCGAGCTCGCCCGGGTCTGGGCGGCCCGGCCGCCGTCCACCAGGGAGTAGCCGCCGTTCATCAGGGCCGCCTTGGCGGAGGTCTGCGTCCTGTCGTCGCCGGTCGCGTCCCGCAGGCCGACCCGGGGCGCGGCGGTGCCCGGCGCGCCGCCCACGGCGCCGCCGAGGACCTCCTTGACCACCTTGTGGCCCGCCTCGTCGGTCAGGGTGCCGTCGGGCTTCACCGTCACCACGTCGGTGCGGTAGTCGCCGACCTTGGCGTGCTCGGCGAGCTTGGCCAGCGAGGTGCCGAGCGCCTGCTCGTTCAGCGAGGGGTCCAGGATCTGGGCCAGGGTCTCCACCGTCACGGTGGCGGCGCCGGGGTCGCTGGAGACCTTGCGCAGGGTGGCCAGCAGCACCTTGCCGAACCGCTCCAGCTGCTTGGCCTCCGGCTCGTTCTGCGCGCGGTACGTCGCGTAGGCGACGGCCATGGCCCCGTTCAGGCTCTGCTTCGGGCCCTGGCCGACGGCCGGCGCCTTGTTCCGGTCGTCGGCCGGGACGGCGGCGTCGGTGTCCACCTCGATGCCGCCGACCAGCTCGACGAGGTTCTCCAGGTACGGGGTGTCCAGCCGCCAGGTGCCGCCGATGTGGGTGCCGAGCAGGGTGTCCAGGCCGTCGCGGGTGCCGCCGAGGCCGTCCTCGTCGACCGACTTGCCGAGCGGCACGGAGCCGCCGTCGTCGCGGGGCACGGCGAGGCTGTTGGGGAGCAGGACGGTGGCGCCGTGGCGGGTGGTGACGTTGTCGACGAGGAGGGCGGTGGAGGTGCCGCCGGTCTTGGTGTGGTGCAGGTGGACCGCGATGATCTCGCGCTGCTGCGGGCCGTCCGCGGTCCCCGCGGGCCCGGCCGCGCCCGGCCCTTCCAGGCCGGGCAGCTTGCCCGCGTACCAGAGGTAGCCGACCCCGCCGACGACGAACAGGGCGAGCACGACGATCAGGGCGACCACCCGGTTGCGGCCGCGGCGGCGGGCCTCCTCGCGGCGCTCGGAGCGGCTCTCGGTGAACTTCAGCCAGTCGATGACGTCGTCGCTCTCCTCGTCCGGCTGGTCGAGGAAGGCGAACTGTTCGGTGCGGTAGTCCGGGGTCGGGGCCCGGCCGGGTTCGCCCCGGCGCGGCTCGGGCACGGCGGGCGGCTCCGCGGCCTCCGGGGCGGGGGCCTGCTGGGGGATCCACTGCTGCGCCTGCTGAGACTGCTGCGCGTGCTGCGGCTGCTGGTAGGGCTGGTGGCCGTACGGCTCCTGCTGCGGGTACGCGCCGGGCTGGGGGTACGTACCGGAGGCCGAGGGCGCGTACCCGTACGGCTGTTCGTACGCCGGGGCGGGGTAGTGCGGCGGGTAGGACTCGTACGGCTGGTACGGCTGCTGGTGCTGCGGGGGCACGGCGGCGTACACCGGCCGTCCGTAGGCGTCGTACCCGACGAGCTGCTGCTCCTCGTTCACCGCGGTGCCCCTCTCTTTCCGGACCCTCAGGCTCCCCGGTACAGGTCACGCTTGTCGATGTAGCGCACCACACCGTCCGGCACCAGGTACCACACCGGATCGCCCTGGGCCACCCGTGCGCGGCAGTCCGTCGACGAGATGGCCAGGGCCGGGACCTCGACGAGGGAGACGCCGCCCTCGGGCAGTCCGTCGTCGGTGAGCAGGTGGCCGGGCCGGGTGACGCCGATGAAGTGCGCGAGGGAGAAGAGTTCCTCGGCGTTGCGCCAGGTCAGGATCTGGGCGAGGGCGTCGGCCCCGGTGATGAAGAACAGGTCGGCGTTCTCGTTGAGCGCCTTCAGGTCCCGCAGGGTGTCGATCGTGTACGTCGGGCCGCCGCGGTCGATGTCGATGCGGCTGACCGAGAACTGCGGGTTCGAGGCCGTGGCGATGACCGTCATCAGATAGCGGTCCTCGGCGGCCGACACGGCACGCGCGGACTTCTGCCACGGCTCGCCGGTCGGTACGAACACCACCTCGTCGAGGTGGAACAGCGCGGCCACCTCACTGGCGGCCACGAGGTGACCGTGATGGATCGGGTCGAACGTCCCGCCCATCACGCCTAGCCGGCGCTTGACCGGGCCGGTAGGCAATTCCTGCTCTCCCATGAGCGCAGACCCTACCGGCCCGCCGCGGCGGTTCAGCGGTCGCGGTTGAGGCGGGTGGTCACCCACAGCATGAGGAGCAGGATGACGAGGGCCGCGCCACCGGTCAGGTACGGGTTCAGGCTGTCGTGGTTGCCGCCGTGCGTCTCGGCCCCCTCCGAGGCGAGGAGAACCAGGCTCTGGGCGGTGCTGGGGAGGCTCATCAGGCAGATACCTATCCGGGTCGGGAGCGAGCAGGAGACTTCACTCACATCGTAAGTGGGTGCCTGGGGCACGCTCACGCCGACTCAGGCGTTGGAGAGGATAGACGCAAGGCACCACAGGCCGATCAAGGGGGATGCGCAATGACGGACCAGGCTTCCGGGACGTCGACGCCCGCACGCAGCCGCAGGAGGTTCCCGGGGATCTCCTCGCGCACGTACGAGCACCCGGCGGACCGCTCGGCGCTGGTCGCGCTGCGCAAGCTGAGCGGCTTCGACACCGTCTTCAAGACGCTCAGCGGGCTGCTGCCCGAGCGCAGCCTGCGGCTGCTGTTCCTGTCGGACTCGGTGCGGGTGGGGGAGACGCAGTTCCCGCACCTGCACGAGATGCTGCGCGACGCCTGTCACATCCTGGACCTGGAGAAGGTCCCGCAGATGTACGTCCAGCAGGACCCCCGGCCCAACGCCATGTGCGTGGGGCTGGACGAGCCGATCATCGTGGTGACCACGGGCCTGGTCGAGCTGCTCGACGAGGAGGAGATGCGGGCGGTCGTCGGCCACGAGACGGGGCACGCCCTGTCGGGCCACTCGGTGTACCGCACGATCCTGCTGTTCCTGACGACCCTGGCGCTCAAGGTCGCCTGGATCCCGCTGGGCAACGTGGCGATCACGGCGCTGGTGACGGCGCTGCGCGAGTGGTTCCGCAAGTCGGAGCTGTCGGCGGACCGGGCGGGGCTGCTGGTGGGCCAGGACGTGCACGCCTCGATGCGCGGCCTCATGAAGATCGCCGGCGGCAACCACCTGCACGAGATGAACGTGGACGCGTTCCTCGCCCAGGCCGAGGAGTACGAGCAGAGCGGCGACCTGCGCGACTCCGTGCTGAAGATCCTCAACGTGCTGCCGCGCAGCCACCCGTTCACCACCGTGCGGGCCGCGGAGCTGAAGAAGTGGTCGCAGAGCCGGGACTTCCAGCGGATCATGGACGGCCACTACCCGCGCCGCGAGGAGGACAAGGACACCTCCGTCACGGACTCCTTCCGGCAGTCCGCCGCGCACTACGCCGACGCGGTGCGCACCAGCCGGGACCCGCTGTTCAAGCTGGTCGGAGACATCGCGGGCGGCGCCGGCGACCTGGCGGGCGACATCGGCGGCAAGCTGCGCGCCACCTTCTCCGGGGCCGCGGGCGGCTCCGGGAGCTCCGGCGGTCCGGGCGGCTCCGGCGGGCCCGGCAGCGCTGGTGCGGACGGCGGCAAGGACGGTGGCGCGGCCCGCTAGCCGGCCGGGGGCGGGTCCGTGCCCTGCGGCTCGGGCTCGGCCAGTACGCCGCACAGCCCGGCGGTGCGGTGGGGTTGCCCGCTGGCGTACGGATCGCTGGCGGCGGGGCCCACGGTGGTCGGCTGCGCCCCGGCGAGCTGCGGGCGGAAGCCGTCGGCGGTCTCGGCGGAGCACGCCTGCGGTCCGGCCATCACATAGGCCGACCGCAGTTCGGCGCGGCGGGCCACCAGGTCGTCCCGGTCGAAGCGCAGCCGCAGCTCGCGCCGGACGGTGAAGAGCGAGGCCTCGTCGAGCCCGCTCGGCGAGGTGGCCTTGGCGGGCCGGACGGCGTACACGAAGGTGTGGTCCGTCGTGACCTCCAGGGCGTCCGGCGTGACCTCCTCGAAGGCGAGGGTCCCGCTCACCCGGACCCGGGAGTCGGCCACCTCGGCGGTCGCCGGGTCGAAGCGGACCAGCCAGCCGGTCGCGGCGTGCCGGCCGTCCCCGGCGGGGCTGGTCATGCTGCGGTCGAACTGCTGCACCTGGTCGGGGTCGAGCAGCACCCGCACCGGCCGGACGGCGCTGCCGGCGACCACGTCCGGCTCCAGGGAGGACTGGACCAGGTAGTCCTTGGCGATGGACAGGGCCGTGAGCACCTGGCCGTCGGTGAAGTGCCCGGTGCGGCGGACGGCGGGCAGGGTGATGCCGGCCGCGCCGACCCGGTACTCGGCGGCGGGGCTGTGCGCGTACAGCTCGGAGGGCCGTCCGCCGGGGACCGTACGGGAGGCGGCGAGCGGGACGACCGTGCTGGTCAACGGCTCGGGCCGGGTGCCGGCCGGGGGCACGTACGGGGTGCGCACCCCCATGAAGACCGCGCCGGCGAAGGCCAGGGCGATCAGGAGCACCAGCAGCAGGCCCTGGCGCGAGCGGCGGCTGGGGGTGCCGTCGCCGCGGCCGCCGGACCACAGGGACCGGCTGCGCACGGCACGGGCGTGTTCGCCCATGCGTTCCTGCGCGGAGAACTCCTGGAGGCGGGCAGCCCTGACGAAGTCCTCGTCGAACACCACCGAACGGTATTCGTCCTCGGGGGTGCCGTCAGGGGGATCTCCTGGTACGGCCATGGCGTCTCCCCGCTGTCGCGCGAGAGGGGTCGTACTTTCAGGGTTGGCGGGAGACGGGGTACATAAACGCGCCAGTACCGGTGACTTCCGTCAACGGGGTGGTCGTGGGCGCCGGGGCGGGCGGTTCGGGGTCGTGGGCGGCGCTGCGGTAGACGGCGCTGAAGGCCAGGGCGACCATGCCGATGCCCATCACGACGGCCAGGACCCAGGCGACCGGCCGCAGCCAGGGGGAACGGCCGCGGTAGGGGCGCAGGGCGCCGCCGTAGACCCCGTACGGGCCGTTGCCCGGACCGTAGCCGTACGGGTAGCCGTCGGGGCCGTAGGCCGAGGGGTCGGCGTCGGTGGCGGTGGGGTAGCCGGGGACCTCGTACGGGTCGAAGCCGTCGGAACCGTCGTAGCCGCCGGCGACCGCCCGGGCCGCCTCGGCCGCGCGCTGGCGCTCCAGGGCGCTCGGCTCATGGATCGTCGCGTTCCGGACGAAGTCCTCGTCGAACACCACGGAGGCGAAGTCCTGCTCCGCGCCTCCGCGGTCGTCGTCGGGCTCCCCGCCGTCCGGGTACGGCTTGCCCCCCACGTCGTCCGGCACGGGACCAGCCTAGACCTGGGCGGCCGGTTTGGGCAGGGCAACTGCCGAAATCCGGCCACCCGAACGGGTGTATCCGATTACCGGACGTGACCGTCGCCGGTGACGATGTACTTGGTCGAGGTCAGCTCGGGCAGGCCCATCGGGCCACGGGCGTGCAGCTTCTGGGTGGAGATGCCGATCTCGGCCCCGAAGCCGAACTGGCCGCCGTCGGTGAACCGGGTGGAGGCGTTCACCGCGACCGTGGTGGAGTCGACCAGCTGGGTGAAGCGGCGGGCGGCGGCCTGCGAGGTGGTGACGATGGCCTCGGTGTGCCCGGAGGTCCAGCGCCGGATGTGGGCGACGGCGTCGTCCAGGGAGTCCACGACACCGGCGGCGATGTCGTAGGAGAGGTACTCGGCGGCCCAGTCCTCGTCCGTGGCGGGCACGGCGGTGACCTTGCCGCCCGCGGCGGCCTTGAGGACCTGCTCGTCGCCGTGGACGGTGACACCGGCCCCGGCCAGGGCGTCCAGGGCGCGCGGGAGGAACTCCTGGGCGATGTCGCGGTGGACGAGGAGGGTCTCGGCGGCGTTGCAGACCGACGGCCGCTGGGCCTTGGAGTTGATCAGGATCTCGACCGCCATGTCGAGGTCGGCCTGGGCGTCGACGTAGACGTGGCAGTTGCCGGTGCCGGTCTCGATGACGGGGACGATGGACTCCTCGACGACCGTCTTGATGAGGGAGGCGCCGCCGCGCGGGATCAGGACGTCGACCAGGCCGCGGGCCCGCATCAGCTCGTGGACGGAGTCGCGGGACTCGCCGGGGACGAGCTGGACGGCGTCGGCGGGCAGGCCGGTGCTCTCCACGGCGTCGCGGAGGATGCCGACGAGGGCGGTGTTGGAGGCGTAGGCGGAGGACGAGCCGCGCAGGAGGACGGCGTTGCCGGACTTCAGGCAGAGGGCGGCGGCGTCGACGGTGACGTTGGGGCGGGCCTCGTAGATGATGCCGACCACGCCGAGGGGGACGCGGATCTGGCGGAGGTCGATGCCGTTGGGGAGGGTCGAGCCGCGCACGACCTCGCCGACCGGGTCGGGGAGGGCGGCGACGTCCCGGACGTCGGAGGCGATGGCGCGGATCCGCTCGGGGGTGAGGGTGAGGCGGTCGATGACGGTCTCGCTGGTGCCGGCCGCCCTGGCCTTGGCGATGTCCTCGGCGTTCGCCGCGACGATCTCGTCGGTACGGGCCTCCAGCGCGTCCGCGACGGCGAGCAGGGCCGTGTCCTTCGCGGAGCGCGGGAGCGGGGCGAGGGCCGCGGCGGCGGTGCGGGCGCGGGTCGCGGTGGCGAGGACCGGGGACTGGGTGGCGGCGTTCTGCGAGGTCATGCCGCCAGCGTAAGCCCGGCGGGGCCGGCGCCGACGAGGGATCCCGCTCCGCGAGACGCCCTGCCGGCGGGGCAGGAGGGTGCGGGGCGGAGCCCGGGTCAGTACGGGTGGACGCCCACCGGGTGGGCCGGGGGCGGGCCGTAGCCTTCGGCCACGCGCTGGTGGTACGTGGCGCGGTCGATGACCTCCAGGCCGACGATCTCCCAGGGCGGGAGCTGCGCCGTGGAGCGGTGTTCGCCCCACAGGCGCAGGGCCACGGCGGCCGCGTCGTGGAGGTCCCGGGCCTCTTCCCAGTAGCGGATCTCGGCATGGTCGTCCGCGTACCGGCTCGTCAGCAGGAACGGGTGGTCGTGGGCCAGCTGTTCCAGGGCCCGGCGGACCTCACCCAGCGGCACCGGCTTGCCGGAGACGCTCAGGGTGACGTGCCACAGCCGGGAGTCGTCCTCGTCCGCGCCCCCGCCGGGGACGCTGGTCAGCGCTCGCCCCACCAGCCGCCTCCTTCGCCCTGCGTCTTCGCCCGACTCCCACAGTGGACCAGTCCTTGGCCCGTTTCGCGGCGGTTTTACAGAACCTCAG
Source organism: Streptomyces sp. WAC06614 (assembly GCF_003949795.1). Lineage (GTDB taxonomy): Bacteria > Actinomycetota > Actinomycetes > Streptomycetales > Streptomycetaceae > Streptomyces. The sequence goes on along the minus strand of NZ_RPRY01000062.1, from coordinate 16,006 downwards.
CCCTCCAGCAGGACCAGATCGTCCCGGTGGACGACCTCCCGCTCGTACTCGGGTCCCAGTTCGCGTGCCAGTTCGCGCGTGGAGCGGCCGAGCAGCTGCGGGAGCTCCTTGGCGTCGAAGTTGACCAGGCCGCGGGCGATCGGCCGGCCGTCGGCGGTGCGCAGCTCGACCGGGTCGCCGGCGGTGAAGTCGCCCTCGACCGCGGCGATGCCCGCGGGGAGCAGGGAGCTGCCCCGTTCGGTCACGGCGCGCACCGCGCCCTCGTCCAGGACCAGGTGGCCGCGTGGGGTGGAGGCGTGCTGGAGCCAGAGCAGGCGGTCCGCGGAGCGCTTGCCCGTGGCGTGGAAGAAGGTGCCGGTCCCGCGGCCGGCCAGGGCGTCCGCGGCCTGGCTGGCCGAGGTCAGGACGACCGGGATGCCGGCGGCCGCGGCGATCCGGGCGGCCTCGACCTTGGTGACCATGCCGCCGGTGCCCACCCCGGCCTTGCCGGCGCTGCCGATGGAGACGTGCGCGATGTCGGCCGGACCGTGGACCTCCGCGATCCGGGTGGTGCCGGGCAGGGACGGGTCGCCGTCGTAGAGGCCGTCCACGTCCGACAGGAGCACCAGCAGGTCCGCGCGGACCAGATGGGCCACGAGGGCGGCGAGCCGGTCGTTGTCGCCGAAGCGGATCTCGTCCGTGGCGACGGTGTCGTTCTCGTTGACGACCGGCAGGGCGCCCATGTCCAGGAGCTGGTCCAGGGTGCGGTAGGCGTTGCGGTAGTGGGCGCGGCGGCTGGTGTCGTCCGTCGTGAGCAGGACCTGCCCGACCCGGACGCCGTAGCGGGCGAAGGAGGCGGTGTAGCGGGCGACCAGCAGGCCCTGGCCGACGCTGGCCGCGGCCTGCTGGCGGGCCAGGTCCTTGGGGCGGCGGCGCAGGCCCAGCGGGGCCAGGCCGGCGGCGATGGCGCCGGAGGAGACCAGGACGATCTCCTTCTCGCCGCCGCTGCGGGCCTTGGCGAGCACGTCGACCAGGGCGTCGACGCGGTCGGCGTCGAGTCCGCCGGCCGCGGTGGTGAGGGAGGAGGAGCCGACCTTGACCACGATCCTGCGCGCGTCGACCACCCGCTGCCTTACGCCTGACACGTCCATCCCCTTGCCCGTTCGCCGCCGATGTCCGCCCCCAAATCTACGGGGCGGCGCCGAGCGGCCGCTCTCGGGTTTCAGACCGTGGACGGGGGGCGGGCGGGCTGCTCCTCCTGGGCCGCGGCGGCGCGGGCCGCGCCGGGGACCAGGATCCTGCGCGAGAGCAGGAAGGTGAACGGGATCGCCACCACGGCCGCGACCAGCGGGGCGATCCGGGTGCCCAGCCCGGCCCAGGTCACCAGGGCGTAGAGGCCGACCGACTGGATGACGTAGTTGGTGACGTTGGTCAGCGGGAAGAGCAGGAACTTCTTCCAGGTCGGCCGGGTCCGGTAGGTGAAGTAGGTGTTCATGAAGAACGAGCCGACCATCGACAGCACGAACGCCAGGGTGTAGGCGGCGAAGTACGGCATCCACGGGTGCAGCAGCAGGTAGATGCCGAAGAAGGTGGCGGTGTTCACGCCGCCCACCAGGGCGAACCGGACCACCTGTCCGAGCTGGTCCTTCATCGGGCGCCGCGCTCCAGGGGGGCCGCCGGGCGCGCGTGGACGGCGGCACCCGGGTCCTCGGGCAGCGGCCGGTCGGCGCCGTGGGACTCCTTGACCAGGAAGTGCGGGCGGCGCTTGGTCTCGTAGTAGATGCGGCCGATGTACTCGCCGATCAGCCCCAGCATGATCATCTGGACGCCGCCGAGGCCGACGATGATCGCCACCAGGGTGACGTAACCGGGCGCGTCGACGCCGTGGGTGATCGCCATCACGGTGATCCACAGGGCGTACAGGGCGGTCAGGGCCACCAGCGAGACCCCGAGCCAGATGCCGATGCGCAGCGGCCGGTTGTTGAAGGAGATGAGGCCGTCCATGGCGTAGTTCAGCAGGCTGCCGAACTTCCACTTGGTCTCGCCGGCCTCGCGCTGGGCGTTGCGGTAGTCGAAGTGGACGGTGTCGAACCCGATCCAGGAGAACAGGCCCTTGGAGAAGCGGTTGTACTCCGGCAGCGACAGCAGCGCGTCCACGGCCGGGCGGGACAGCATCCGGAAATCGCCGACGCCGTCGGTGAGCTCGACGTCGACCCAGCGGTTGACCCCGCGGTAGTAGAGGCGGCTGAGCGCGCTGCGGACCTTCTTGTCGCCCTCGCGGTCACGGCGGGCGATGATCTGGTCGTGGCCCTGCCGGTAGTAGTCGAGCATGGTCGCGATCAGCTCCGGCGGGTGCTGGAGGTCCGCGTCCATGATCACGACGGCGTCGCCGGTGGTCTCGCGCAGGCCGGCGAGCATGCCGGCCTCCTTGCCGAAGTTGCGGCTGAACGACACGTAGCGGGTCTGCTCGCCGTGCTCGGCGGCGATGGCCCGGAGCTTGCCGAGAGTTCCGTCACGACTGCCGTCGTCGACGTAACACACCTCGTACTCGACGGGGAGGGAGTCCAGCACCTTGCGGATCTCGGTGTCGAACGCGTCGATGACTGCTTCTTCGTTGTAGCAGGGGACTACTACGGACAGCTTCGTCATGAACTCTTCCTGCGGGGGTCCGAACGGGTGATTGTCAGCGACCGGACCCGACACTCACCTCTTCCTTAGAAGTATGCACGGCGGAGGCTCGGCGGATGTCGGGCTGCCGGAGTCCGGCGGCGCACACGGTAGCTTTGCAGGGTTGGGGGTCCCCCCGGAGGAGTCCGGGGGCGGAATGGAACGAAGGGATCGAGGTGCACGTGCCTGACGTCTCCGTGGTCGTCATCGTCTACAACGACGCAGAGCGTCTGCCGACAGCCGTCCGGTCGGTCTTGGACCAGACCCTGGCCGGCGTGGAAGTCGTGATCGTGGACGATTGCAGCAAGGATCGTTCCTTCGCCGTCGCCCAGGAACTGGAAGCGGCCCACCCGGGACGGGTGCGCGCCTTCCGGCTGCCCGAGAACAGCGGCGGCTGCGGAGCGCCGCGCAACCACGGCATCCAGCAGGCCACCGGCACGTACGTGATGTTCCTGGACAGCGACGACGTCCTGGACAGGAACGCCTGCCGCAACATGCTCCAGGCCGCCGAGACCACCGGCTCCGACCTGGTGTCGGGCATGTGCGTGCGGGTCTTCGTGGACAACCGCTTCGGCAAGACCTCCGAGTGGTACCCGTGGATCTACTCCCGCACCCGCACCCTGGAGTCGATCAGCGAGTACCCGGACCTGCTGGTCTACGACACCCTCTCCACCAACAAGTGCTACCGGCGCTCGTTCCTGCTGGACAACGACCTGCGGTTCCCGGTCGGCATCCACTACGAGGACCTGCTGTTCTCGGCCCAGGCCTACGTCGCCGCCCGCCGGATCACCCTGATCCCCAACCGCGTCTACCACTGGAACGTGGTGGAGAAGGCCGCCGCGAAGTCCATCAGCAACCGGCGCCACGAGATCGCGAACTTCGTCCACCGGATGGAGATCCACCGCCGCGTCGACGAGCTGCTCGCCGCCAAGGGCCACACCGCGATCAAGTCCGCCAAGGACGCCAAGTTCCTCAAGCACGACCTCGTGCTGCACCTGCGCGACCTGCCCTGGCTCGACGACACCTACCGCACCGAGTTCGCCCGGTTGGCCAACGGCTACCTCGCCGGCATCGACCCGGCCGCGTACGACAACGTCACCCACCTCCAGGCGATCTGCGCCTACCTGCTCGGCAAGGAGGACTGGGACAACCTGCTCCCGGCCGCCGACGCCATGACCAACAAGGGCCGGCTGACCTCCCCGCTCGCCGAGCGCGACGGCCGCGTCTACTGGTGCGCGCAGCACATCGACGACCCGGCCGACACCGAGGCCCGGCGGATACTGGACGTCACCGACCAGGGCTTCCACACCACCCCGCTGGCCTCCCTGCACCTGGGCAACCGGCTGACCGGCTACGAGGACGACGGCCGCGGCACGGTCACCCTGACCGGCTCCCTGGTGAACCCGCTGGGCCGGATCACCACCGACGTCGAGCTCAGCGCCGAGCTGGAGTTCCGGGCCCGCCGGCAGGTCGGCGTGCGCTCGTTCACGTTCCCGGTGTCCAGCGTCCGCCACGCCGGGGACACGATCGAGTGGTCCGGCACCGCCGACATCGGCCGCACCGTGCGCCCGCTCGGCATCATCGACGCCGTCTGGGACGTCCGGCTGAAGCTGAAGGCCGGCGAGGACCGGATCACCTCCCGGGTCTCGGCCGGCGGGGTCGACCTGGACCGGGCGGCCACGCTGCGCGTGCGCCCGCGGCTGACCCGGCTGGTCTCCGACCGCTTCGAGCCGGAGGTCACCAAGAAGGGCAACCTCTCCTACGTCCTGGTCGCCCAGGGCCCGGCCGCCGTCCGCACCTCGGCCCTGATCAACAACGCCATACACGGCAAGGCCGCGGGGCTGGTCAAGCGCGGACTGCGCAAGGCCCTGCACGCACGCCGCAACCTCGGCTCGGGCGAGCAGAAGGTCAAGGTCTACCACGAGGTGTTCTCGAAGCTGCCGGTCAAGAAAGGCACGGTCGTCTTCGAGAGCCACATGGGCAAGCAGTACAGCGACAGCCCGAAGGCCATCTACGAGGAGATGGTCCGCCAGGGCGTCGCCTTCGAGGCCGTCTGGTCCTACGCGGGCGCCCGCCCCACCGGCTTCCCCAAGGACGCCACCCTGGTCAAGCGCTGGAGCTGGCCGTACCTGCGGGCGCTGGCCCAGGCCGAGTTCTGGATCGACAACCAGGGCTTCCCGCTGGCGCTGGCCAAGCGGCCGGGGACGACGTACATCCAGACCTGGCACGGCTCGGCGCTCAAGCGCATGGGCTTCCACGAGCCGCGCACCAAGGCGCAGGGCCGGGCCGGGCAGGCGAAGTTCCAGAAGGCCATCGACCGGTTCGACCACTTCCTGGTCCGCTCCGAGCACGACGTGCGCACCCTGGCCAAGGGCTTCCGGCTGCGCGACGAGGTGCTGCTGCGCACCGGCTACCCGCGCAACGACGCCCTGGTAGCCGCCCACCGCGCCGAGCTGGACAGCGGCGAGCGGGTGCGCGGGCCGCTGGCCTCGGAGCTGGGCATCGACCCGGACAAGAAGGTGCTGCTGTACGCGCCGACCTTCCGGGCCAACGCCGACGGCCACGTCGAGGGCTTCACCTTCCCGTTCGACGTGGAGGAGTTCGCCGAGCGGCTCGGCGACCGGTTCGTGCTGCTGGTGCGCACGCACTACCTCAACAGCGTCTCGCTGCCGCCGTCCGTGGCGGGCCGGGTGATCGACGTCTCCCGGCACCACGACATCACCCCGCTGCTGGCCCTGGCCGACGGGCTGATCACGGACTACTCCTCGGTGATGTTCGACTACTCCGTCCTGGACCGGCCGATGCTGTTCTTCGCGTACGACTACGACACGTACGCCAACGACATCCGCGGCACCTACTTCGACCTGAAGGAGAAGGCGCCCGGACCGGTCGTGGCCACGGCGGACGAGCTGTTCCAGGCGATCTCCGCCTTCGAGGAGGCGGACGCCAAGTACGCCGAGGCCCGGCAGCGGTTCCTCGCCGAGTTCGGGGAGTACGACCGCGGGGACGCCGCCCGTCAGATCGTCGAGAAGTTCTTCACCAGGAGCGGCAAGTGAGCATCGGCCGTGACGTCTTCATCGTCTCCAACAGCGTGGACGAGCTGGGCGGGGTGACCACCTGGTCGCACCAGATGGCCCGGTTGTTCACCGAGCGCGGGCACCGGGTGCACATCGTCGGCATCGCGCCCGTCGCCGAGGAGATCCGGCAGAAGCTCCCCGCGGACCTGCCGTACGCGACCACCACCCTGTACGCCGCCCACCCGCCGAAGGCGCGCCGGCTCGGCGGGATCAAGGGCCGGCTGAACGCGCCCGAGCGGCGCCGGCAGGCGGCCCGGCGGGCGCAGATGCGGGTGCAGGCGGAGAAGCTGAGCGAGCTGTTCCGCCAGGCCCGGCCCGGCTCGGTGGTGATCGTCACCCAGGTGTGGGCGATGGAGTGGGTGGCGCTGGCCGACACCAAGGGGCTCAGCGTCATCGGCATGAGCCACGAGTCGTACGACGCCAGCCAGAAGTCCACCCGGGGCGCCCGGGTGCGCCGGTACTACCCGGAGGTGGACCGGCTGCTGGTGCTCACGCCCGAGGACGCGGACCTGTGGATCCGCTCGGGCATGGAGAACGTCGGCAGCATGCCGAACCCGCTGCCGTTCATGCCGGACTCCCCCGCGCCGCGCGAGGCGAAGGTCGTGGCCTCGGTCGGCCGGCTCGCGTTCGAGAAGGGCGTGGACCTGCTGCTCGACGCCTGGGCCGACGCCGCCCCGCACCACCCCGACTGGACCCTGCGGATCTACGGGGCGGGCGTGGAGGAGCCGGCGCTGCGCAAGCAGTGCACCGAGCTGGGCCTGGACGACTCGGTCGAGTGGATGGGCAGCACCGACGACGTGCTCGGCGCGCTGCGCGGGGCCTCGGTGTTCGCGCAGGCCTCGCGGGCCGAGGGCTTCCCGATCACGCTGCTGGAGGCGATGGCCGCCGGCGTGGCGCCGGTGGCGTTCGACTGCGCGCCGGGCGTCCGGGAGATCGTCACCTCCGGGGAGGACGGTCTGCTCGCCCGGCTGGGCAACACCATGGAACTGGCCGGGCACCTGCACACGCTGATGTCCGACAAGGCGCTGCGCGACCGGCTGGGCGATGCCGCGTTCCGCAGCGTGCGGCGGTACTCGGCCGATGCGGTCACCGAGCGGTGGGAAGAGCTGTTCGCGTTCCTGGAGCGATGAGTCCGACCGCCGTCGACGGCCGGTCGCGCAGCGCGCGCCCCTGACGGGGCCCGCGGAGCCCCCGCACGAAAAGGAGCCGCCCCGGATGCCGGGGCGGCTCCTTCTGCGTCTGCGGTCAGCGTTCGTGGTGCTGGGCCGGGACGCGGTTGGCCTGCCAGCCCTGCCAGGCGGAGGTGATCATGGCGCGGACGTCGTGGCGGGCCTTCCAGCCCAGCTCGGTGGCGATCCGGTCGGCCGAGGCGACCACCTTGGCCGGGTCGCCCGGGCGGCGGGGGACGACCACCGGCTCGTGGTCGTGGCCGGTCAGCTCGTTCATCAGCCGGGTCATCTCGCGCACGGAGACGCCCTCGCCGCGGCCGATGTTGACCGTCAGGTCCTTGTACTCCTCGGCCGCCGCCCACTCGGCCAGCCGGCGCGCCGCCACCAGGTGGGCGTCGGCGAGGTCCTCGACATGGATGTAGTCGCGGATGCAGGTGCCGTCCGGGGTCGGGTAGTCGTCGCCGAAGATCCGGGCGCCCTCGCCCCGGTCGTACCGCTCGAAGACCATCGGCACCAGGTTGTACACACCGGTGTCGGCGAGCTCCGGGGCGGCCGCGCCGGCCACGTTGAAGTAGCGCAGGCAGGCGGTGGCGATGCCGTGGGCCCGGCCGGCCGCGCGGACCAGCCACTCGCCGGCCAGCTTGGTCTCGCCGTAGGGGCTCAGCGGCAGGCACGGCGTGTCCTCGGTGACCGTGTCCACGTCCGGCATGCCGTAGACGGAGGCCGAGGAGGAGAACAGGAAGCTGCGGATCCCGGCGGCGGCGACCGCCTCCAGCAGGACCGCCAGGCCCTCCACGTTCTCGTGGTAGTAGTACGTCGGCTTCTCGACGGACTCGCCGACCTGCTTCTTGCCGGCCAGGTGCACCACCCCGGTGATGTGGTGCTCGCGCAGGGTCTTCTCCAGGACCAGCCGGTCCAGGACGGAGCCGATCACCAGCGGTACGCCCTCGGGGACACGGTCCTCGTTGCCGGTGGACAGGTCGTCCAGGACGACGACCCGCTCGCCCGCGTTCAGCATCGCGCGGACGACGTGCGAGCCGATGTAACCGGCGCCTCCGGTGATCAGAAACGTCATGCGTATCTCCCTGTGCTGGTGGCTAGCGGGAACGGCGGCCCATACGGGCCCGGCCGAGACGGTTGCGTACGAGGTTGAGGGCGCCCTCCGCGCCGGGGGCCAGGCGCAGGGCGAGCGAGCCGGCGGCCGTCCGGTAGGGCTGTGCCAGCAGCACACCGTACCGGCTGCTGGGCAGGGCCCGGCGGCGCAGCAGGGAACCCTGGGGGCGCAAGGAGGTGAGCAGGGAGCTCCCGTCCGCGCACTCCACCCCCACCCGGACGTCCCAGGCCTGCATCCCGCGCCGGCCCGCCCGTCGGCCCTCGGCGGCCAGGACGCCGAGGCGGAACGGCAGCTCGGCGGTCCACACGCCCTCGCCCGCCGGGCGCAGCTCGGCCGGCTCACCGGCGTACGGCTCACCGCCGGTGCGCGGCAGGAACCGCAGGGACGCGGTGCGGGGGCCGGCCTCGGCCAGGCGCCCGTACAGGTCGTGGACGCGCACCCGGAGCTGGGCGCCGGCCGGTTCGGCGTCGACGGTGACGGGCAGCTCGGCGACGGGCAGGTCGGCCAGGCCGTCGAGGACGGCCGGCACGTCCTGGCTCCACACGGGCTCGCCGTCCACCGTCGCGTACGGGGGCAGCAGCCGCGGCGGCTCGGCGGCGAACCGGGTCAGGCGCTGGACGTCCGGCGGCGGGGTGGCGGTGGCGCGCAGCACCCGGACGGTCCACCGCGCGGGTGCGGCCGCGGCCTCGACGGCGGACTCGGCGAACCCGGCGACGTAGTCCCGGGTGAGGGTCCACCAGGCGGCCTGGTAGTCGGGGTCCTGGCCGAGTTCGCGCAGGTACATGCGCAGGTCGTACTCCAGGAACTTCACCTGGCAGGCGTGCCCGAGCTGCGGCGAGGCGGCGGCGAGGGTCTCGGCCGCCGCGCGGTGGGCGGCGATCCGCGCACGCCAGTTGCCGACGTCCTTGCGGTCCAGGGAGATCGACTTCCGGGCGGCGCTGCGGCGCACGTGCCAGACGTAGACGAGGTCGTCGATGACGGCCATGCGCGGGGCGGCGGCCAGCACCCGCGCGGTGAAGAGGAAGTCTTCGTAGACGAACCGGCCGTCGGGGAACCGGATCGCATGCTTGTCCAGGAAGGACCGCTCGTACAGCTTGTTGACGCACAGGGTGTCCCGGACCAGCTCGGGGCGGTCGGCGGGACGCTCGACGACGTCGCCGGGGGTGTAGAGCCCGGGCACCCAGGGGACGTCGTGGCCCTCGGGCAGTTCCCGGCGCACGCACGCACCCACGGTGACCTGCGCCTCGTGGGTGGTCGCGGCCCGCAGCAGTGCCTCCGCCGCGCCGGGCGGCAGTACGTCGTCGCTGTCGAGGAACATCACGTACGGCGCGGTCGCGGCGGCGATGCCGTCGTTGCGGGGCGTGCCGCAGCCACCGCTGTTCTCGGTGCGGTGCACGACCTTCAGCCGCGGGTGCGCGGCGGCCAGCTCGTCCAGCACCGCCGCGGTGCCGTCGGCCGACTTGTCGTCGACCGCGATGACCTCGCTGACGGCCGGGCCCTGGGCGAGCGCCGATGCGACGGCCTCGCCCACGAGCCCGGCGTCGTTGTAGGCGATCACGACGACGCTGACGCTTGGGTTACTCACCGGACGGATCCTACGGGAGCTCCGTAAAGCCCGGTTCAATGCGTCAGAACGGGCGGAACTCGTCGAACTCCTGCTGAGCGGAGTCCCCGCGCTGCGCCTCCTTGTCCTTGCGCCGCTGGGCGGCCGGACGCGGCGCTTCCATGCGGTGGTCCTCGCCACGGCGGCCCAGCATCTCGGCGCCGGCCATCATGGTCGGCTCCCAGTCGAAGACGACCGCGTTCTCGTCGGGGCCGATGGCCACGCCGTCGCCGGCCTTGGCACCGGCCTTCACCAACGCGTCCTCGACACCGAGGCGGTTGAGGCGGTCGGCCAGGTAGCCGACGGCCTCGTCGTTGTTGAAGTCGGTCTGGCGCACCCAGCGCTCCGGCTTCTCGCCGCGCACGCGGTACAGGTCCTCGGCCTCGTCGTAGGTGACGGTGAAGCCGGCGTCGTCCACGGCCTTCGGCCGGATGACGATCCGGGTCGCCTCCTGCTTGGGCTTGCGGGCGCGGGCCTTGGCGACGATCTCGGCGAGGGCGAAGGACAGCTCCTTCAGCCCGGTGCGGGCCACGGCGGAGACCTCGTAGACCTGGTAGCCGCGCTCCTCCAGCTCGGGCCGGATCATGTCGGCCAGGTCCTTGCCGTCGGGGATGTCGACCTTGTTCAGGACGACCAGGCGCGGGCGCTTCTCCAGACCGCCGCCGTACAGCTTGAGCTCCTCCTCGATGACGTCGAGGTCGGAGACGGGGTCGCGGTCGGACTCCAGGGTGGCGGTGTCCAGCACGTGCACCAGCACCGAGCAGCGCTCGACGTGGCGCAGGAACTCCAGGCCCAGGCCCTTGCCCTGGCTGGCGCCGGGGATGAGACCGGGGACGTCGGCGATGGTGTAGACGGTGGAACCGGCGGTGACCACGCCCAGGTTGGGGACCAGGGTGGTGAACGGGTAGTCGGCGATCTTCGGCTTCGCGGCGGAGAGCACGGAGATCAGCGAGGACTTTCCGGCGCTCGGGTAGCCGACGAGGGCCACGTCGGCGACGGTCTTGAGCTCCAGGACGATGTCGCCGAGGTCACCGGGCTCGCCCAGCAGCGCGAAGCCGGGGGCCTTGCGGCGGGCGGAGGCGAGCGCGGCGTTGCCGAGACCGCCGCGGCCGCCCTGGGCGGCGACGTAGGTGGTGCCCTGGCCGACGAGGTCGGCGAGGACGTTGCCCTGCTTGTCGAGGACGACGGTGCCGTCGGGGACGGGCAGGACCAGGTCCTGGCCGTCCTTGCCGGAGCGGTTGCCGCCCTCGCCGGGCTTGCCGTTGGTGGCCTTGCGGTGCGGGCTGTGGTGGTAGTCCAGCAGCGTGGTGATCGACTGGTCGACGACCAGGACCACGTCGCCGCCCCGCCCGCCGTTGCCGCCGTCGGGGCCGCCGAGGGGCTTGAACTTCTCCCGGTGCACGGAGGCGCAGCCGTGGCCTCCGTTACCCGCGGCGACGTGCAGCTCGACGCGGTCCACGAAGGTGGTCATGGTTGTTCCTCCAGAGATGTACAGCGATGTACGGAAAAGTCTGTGCGCTACTGCTTGTGTAACGCGCCGAGGGCGGACCCGCTTCCCGACGGCATGCGCCGGGAAGCTGAGATCCGCCCTCAGAAGTGTCGAACGCGCTGATCAGAAGGTGATCAGGCGGCCGGAACGATGTTCACGACCTTGCGGCCACGGTGCGTGCCGAACTGCACGGCGCCGGCCTGCAGGGCGAACAGCGTGTCGTCGCCACCACGGCCGACACCGGCGCCCGGGTGGAAGTGGGTGCCGCGCTGGCGGACGAGGATCTCACCAGCGGAAACGACCTGACCGCCGAAGCGCTTCACGCCGAGCCGCTGGGCGTTGGAGTCGCGACCGTTCCGGGTGGACGATGCGCCCTTCTTGTGTGCCATTGCTCAGTCCCTCTTTACTTCGCGGCCGTCGGGATGGACGTGACCTTGATCGCCGTGTACTGCTGACGGTGACCCTGGCGACGGCGGTAGCCGGTCTTGTTCTTGTAGCGCAGGATGTCGATCTTGGCGCCCTTGTGGTGGTCCACGACCTCGGCCTGGACCTTGATGCCGGCCAGGACCCACGGGTCGGAGGTCACGGCGTCGCCGTCGACAACGAGCAGGGTCGAGAGCTCGACCGTGTCGCCAACCTTGGCAGTGGAAATCTTGTCAACCTCAACGATGTCGCCGACAGCAACCTTGTGCTGGCGACCACCGCTGCGCACGATGGCGTACACGCGGATCTCTCTCTCGCTCGATGGGAACCCCTGAAGCCAGCCGTCCCCCGCCGAATGCGGGGCGGCCTCCCCCGGACCGCGCAGCGGCTCGGGAGGTGAGGTGCTCAGTGGCTGGCGTGCACGGAGACACGCCGACGGTCTAGGTTACGGTCTGCCCTTGACCGGGTCAAACCGGCTCCTCCCCCACGCCCTCCGGCGCGGGGAACGCCCCCGCCCGGGCACCGCAGGGTGCCCGGGCGGGGTGCGGCACGGGACGGTCAGGCGTCGGTCGAGGACGTGACGGACGGAGCGGGCTGCTCCGCCGCCGCGGTCTTCTTCGTCGCCTTCTTGGCCGTGGTCTTCTTCGCCGTCGTCTTCTTGGCGACGGCCTTCTTGGCGGTCGTCGTCTTCTTGGCGGCGGCCTTCTTCGCCGGGGCCTTCTTGGCGGCCGTCTTACGGACCGTCTTCTTGGCCGGCGCCGGCTCCTCGGCCGGGGCCTCCTCGGCGACCGCCTGGGCGGCCTCCGGCTCGGCGACCGGCTCGGCCGGGGCCTCGGCGGCCGGGGCCGGCTCCGAGGCGACGACCACGACCGCGGCCTCGGCACCCGCGGGGGAACCGGCCGGGGCCGTCGCCTTGCGGGTGGCACGGCGGCGCGGACGGGCCGGGGCGGCGGCCTCGGGCTCCTCGGCCGGGGCCGCGGAGGCCTGCGGCGCGACGGCCTCGGGCTCGGCGACGACGGCCTCGGCGGCCTCGGCCACCGGCTCGGCGGCGGCCTGCGGCTCGGCGGCCACGACCGGGACGACGACCTCGGCGGTCTCCGCGGCGGCCTCCTCGGCACCCTTGGGCGAACCCGCCGGGGCCGTGGCCTTACGGGTCGCCCGGCGACGGGTACGGCCCTTCGGCGCGGCCTCTTCCACCGGAGCGGCCTCGACGGACGGCGCCTCGGCGGCGACCGGCTCGGCCGGGGTCCCGACCTCGGCCTCGATCTCGGCCACCACCGCGGTGTCCGGCACCAGGACCGTGTCGGCCGGCTCGGCCACCGGCTCCTCGGCCGGGGAGGCGACCTCGGCGACCGGCTCGGCGGCCGGCGCCGGGACCGTGGCGCGCGGGGCGCCCGCCGGAGCGGTCGCCTTGCGCGTGGCACGGCGGCGGTTGCGGCGCGGGCTCAGCCCGGCGGCGGCCTCGGCCTCCGCGGCGCTGCCGTACAGCTCCTCGTCCGGGGCGAACGCCGGCTCCGGCAGGGCCAGCGGCTCGGCGACCTCCGCCGCGACCTCGGCCTCCGTCTCGACGGCGTCCGTGTCCGTCACGGTCCCGACCGTGCCGGCCTCGTGCTCGTGGTCGTGCTCGTGACCGCGGCCGCCGCGCTTGCGCGCCCGCTTGCCGCCGTTGCCACCGCCGCCGACCGAGGCCGGCTGCTCCATGTGCACGATCACACCGCGGCCGTTGCAGTGGACACAGGTCTCGGAGAAGGACTCCAGCAGGCCCTGGCCCACCCGCTTGCGGGTCATCTGGACCAGACCCAGCGAGGTCACCTCGGCGACCTGGTGCTTCGTACGGTCCCGGCCCAGGCACTCCAGCAGGCGCCGCAGCACCAGGTCCCGGTTGGACTCCAGCACCATGTCGATGAAGTCGATGACGACGATGCCGCCGAGGTCGCGCAGCCGGAGCTGGCGCACGATCTCCTCGGCCGCCTCCAGGTTGTTCCGGGTGACGGTCTCTTCGAGGTTGCCGCCCTGACCCGTGAACTTGCCGGTGTTGACGTCGACGACGACCATCGCCTCGGTCTTGTCGATCACCAGGGAACCGCCCGAGGGCAGCCACACCTTGCGGTCGAGCGCCTTGGCCAGCTGCTCGTCGATCCGGTACGTCGCGAAGACGTCCACCTCGGAGGTCCATCGCGAGAGCCGGTCCGCGAGGTCGGGCGCCACGTGGGAGACGTAGCCGTGGATGGTCTCCCACGCCTCGTCACCGCTGACGATGACCTTGGAGAAGTCCTCGTTGAAGATGTCGCGCACGACCCGGACCGTCATGTCCGGCTCGCCGTACAGCAGGCTCGGCGACGAGGTCGAGATCTGCTTGGACTTCTTCTGGATGTCCTCCCACTGCGCCTGCAGACGCTCGACGTCACGGCGCAGCTCGTCCTCGCTCGCGCCCTCGGCGGCGGTGCGCACGATGACGCCCGCGTCCTCGGGGACGATCTTCTTGAGGATGGTCTTCAGCCGGGCGCGCTCGGTGTCGGGCAGCTTGCGGCTGATGCCGGTCATCGAGCCCTCGGGCACGTAGACCAGGTAGCGGCCGGGCAGCGAGACCTGCGAGGTCAGGCGGGCGCCCTTGTGGCCGATCGGGTCCTTGGTGACCTGGACCAGCACGGACTGGCCGGACTTCAGCGCGGCCTCGATCCGGCGCGGGCCGTTGGCCATGCCGAGGGCCTCGAAGTTGACCTCACCGGCGTACAGCACGGCGTTGCGGCCCTTGCCGATGTCGATGAACGCGGCCTCCATGGACGGCAGCACGTTCTGGACCTTGCCCAGGTAGACGTTGCCGACGTACGAGGTGGCCTGCTCCTTGTTGACGTAGTGCTCCACGAGCACGTTGTCCTCGAGGACGCCGATCTGGGTGCGCTCGCCGTTCTGGCGGACGACCATCACGCGCTCGACGGCCTCGCGGCGGGCCAGGAACTCGGCCTCGGTGATGATCGGCACCCGGCGACGGCCCTGCTCACGGCCCTCGCGGCGGCGCTGCTTCTTGGCCTCCAGGCGGGTCGAGCCCTTGATGGACTGCACCTCGTCGGAGACTTCCTTCTCCCGGGCCGGGCGCGGCTCGCGCACCTTGACCACGGTGCGGACGCCGTCCTCCTCGGAGACCTCGGCCTCGGTGCCGCTCTCGCCGGAACGGCGACGGCGGCGGCGACGGCGGCGGCTGGAGCTGGAGCCCAGCCCGGCGGCCTCGTCGGCGTCCTCGTCCTCGTCCTCCGGCTCGGCGGCCTCGGACTCCTCCTCGGCCTCCTCGTCGGCGCCGCCCTCGTACTCGGCGGACTCGCCCCGGCGACGGCGACGGCCGCCCCGGCGACGGCGGCGGGCCGGACGGTCGCCCGACTCGTCGGTCTCCTCGTCCTCCAGGTCGGCGGCCTCGGCCTCGGGCTCCTCCTCGGGCTCCGTCTCGACGACCGGCTCGGGCGCGACGGCGCCACCACGACGGCGACGACGGCGGCCGGACGGCTGCGGGGCCTCGGCGACCGGCGCCTCGACGACCTCGGTCTCCTCTTCCTCCTCCTCGACCTCGGTCAGCTCGGCCTGCTCGGCGGCGCGGATGCGCGCGGCGGCGGTCTCCGGGGTCTGGAACATGGGCTCGGTGAAGACCGGCGCCTGGAAGACGGCGACGGCGGGACGCGCGGCGCGCGGCGCCCGGGCCGGCGCGGCCTCGGCGGCCGGGGCCTCGGTGGCGGTCCGCTCCGGCGCGCTGGTGGTGCGGGTGGCACGACGGCGGGCGCGGCCCTTGGGCCCGTCCACGACGTCGGCGACGGTGACGGCCGACCGCTGGGCGGCCGGGGCCTCCACGGCGGGAGCCTCGGCCTCGGCGGCCGGCGCCTCGGCGGTGTCGGCGGCCTCGGCGACCGGGGCGGCGGCGACGGCACGCGTGGCGCGACGACGGGTACGACCCTTCGGCGCGGCCTCCCCCACCGGAGCAGCCTCGACAGCCGGCGCCTCCACGACGGGAGCCTCGGCCTCGGCGGCCGGCGCCTCGGCGGCCTCGACGGCCTCGGCGACCGGGGCGGCGACGGCACGGGTGGCGCGACGACGGGTACGACCCTTCGGCGCGGCCTCCTCCACCGGAGCAGCCTCCACGGCCGGCGCCTCGGGTGCCTCGGCGGCCTCGGCGACCGGAGCGGTCACGGCACGGGTGGCACGACGACGCGTACGACCCTTCGGCGCGGCCTCCTCCACCGGAGCAGCCTCGACAGCCGGCGCCTCCACGACAGGAGCCTCGGCGCCCTCGGCGCCCTCGGCGACCGGAGCGGTCACGGCGCGGGTGGCACGGCGACGGGTACGACCCTTCGGCGCGGCCTCCTCGGCCGCGGCGGCCTCGGCGGCCGGGCTCTCGGCGGCCGGGGCCTCGGTGGCGGGGGCCTCGACGGAGGCGGAAGCGGTGTTCGTCACCGGGGCGCTGGCGGCGCGCACGGCGCGGCGGCGCGGGCGGGCCGGGGC
>NZ_RPRY01000610.1 GCF_003949795.1 Streptomyces sp. WAC06614 | reverse complement strand
CCTCCCCCCGTCCCTCCCCGCGACGTCACCCACGAAGGGAGCAGCCCGCATGACCGCCGATCAGGACGCGCTCACAGCCGCACGGTTCTCCATCACCATCGACGGCTACGAGATCGCCTCGTTCTCGGAGCTGTCCGGCATCACCACCGAGGTGGAGGCCGTCGACTACCTGTCCTCCAGCGACAAGGAGGTCATCTTCAAGAAGCTGCCGGGCAAGGCGAAGCCCCCGACCGTCGTGCTCAAGCGCGGCAAGAGCAGCGGACTGGAGCTGTGGGCCTGGCACCAGAGCGTGCTGTCCGGCGAGATCAACATCGCCCGCAAGAGCTGCTCGCTGGTGATGTACAGCTTCGACGGCACCCCGGTCGCCCGCTACTACCTCTTCGCGGCCTGGCCCTCGAAGCTGGAGGTGGGCGCCCTGCGAGCGGGCTCCAGCGAGGTCCTGATGGAGACGGTGACCATCGTCTGCGAGCGCCTCCAGCGGGTGGCGCCGTGACCGTGGCTCCCTCCCCCGGTCTGTCGACCGAGTACCCGTTCGTCCTGCCGCGCGGCTACGTGGACTCCTCCGGGACCGTGCACCGCGAGGGCGTGATGCGGCTGGCCACGGCCCGGGACGAGATCGCCCCGCAGGCCGACGCCCGGGTGCGGGCCAACCCGTCCTACCTGACCGTGCTGCTGCTGGAGCGGACCGTGGTCAGCCTCGGGACGCTGCACGAGGTCGGCGGGTACGTCATCGAGGGCCTGTTCGCCTCCGACTTGGCGTTCCTCCAGGACCTCTACCGGCGCATCAACCAGGACGGCCACACCAGCACCGAGGTGGACTGCCCGGCCTGCGGCCACGACTTCACGATCGACGTGGCCGGTGATGCCCCGGGGGAATCCTGACGTACGCCGCCGACCGCCTCTGGGAGGAGGCCGCGTACGTGGCGTACTACCTGCACTGGCAGCTGGACCCGATCCTCGACCTCGAGCATCCGGTCCGTCAGAAGGTCATCGAGGAGATCGGCCGGATCCACCGCGCGCAGGCGGGTGACTGATCCCGGCCGACAGCGACCGGGAGAGACACAGCATGATCTGGCCCCTGCGGCGCAAGCGCCACGAGCCCCCGGCCGGGACGGACACCGCCCCGGCGGAGGCCGGCACGGCCTCGGGCACCACGGCCCCGGGCGCTGCCGCGCCGGGCGCGCCGTCGGGCGGCACGGGCGCGGGCGTGCCCGCCTCGGGCGGGACGGCCTCGGGCGCGGCCGCGCCCGGCGGCTCGGCTCCTGCCGGTACGGCGGCGGGCGGCGGCTCGGCGGCGGCCGACGCGGGGTCGGGCGGTGCAGGCCGCCGCGACGCCTGGCGGCGGGCCGAGCCGCTGCGCGCGACCTCCGCCGCGCCCGCGGGCGCGCCGACCATCGGCAGCGGCCTGCTGGTGACGGGCGGGCCGCAGGCGCTGACGGGGCCGGCCGCGCCGGGGATCCGGCCGCAGCTGCTGCGGCCGGTCGGCACGGTCACCGGCCTGGCGACCGTGCGCGCCCTCCCGCAGCCGGGCGCCGCTGCGGCGGCCGAGCCGCCGCTGCGGGAGCCCTCTCAGCTTCCGCCGCCCTTCCCGGCACGCCGGGCGCGGCGGACCGCGCCGGTCGTGGCGGAACAGGGCTCGCTGACCCGCGCCGACGACCAGTACGTCGGTACGCCCCGGCCCGCGGCACCGGCGGAGCCCGCGCCGCCGTGGATGCGGGGCGAGGTCCCCGGCATGTCCCCCGAAGAGGTCGCCGCGCTGTTCCCGGGTTTCACCGGCCTGCACGCGCAGCCCAGCACTCCCGCCCCGGCCGGTCCGGCTCCCTCCGGTCCCGCTCCCGTCAGGGAGCCGGCCGACCGGGGCGGGGCTCCCCGGCTCACCCCGCCGGCCCGGCCCTCCCTCGCGGAGAGCCGGCGCCGCCGGTCCGGCTCCACGGCCGGCGATCCCGAACTCCCCG
>NZ_RPRY01000609.1 GCF_003949795.1 Streptomyces sp. WAC06614 | reverse complement strand
CTCCCACCTGCCCCACCCCTCCCACCAGCAACTCCAGCAAGACCCTCCTCCGGAAGGACAGCACACAGATCATGAGCCTCCAGCCCGGTGACGCCCTTACGTCACACAACTTCGGCCTGCAGATCGACGGCGTGATGGTCGAGTACCTCGCCGAGGTGAGCGGCCTGAGCCTGGAGCAGGACGTCATCGAGTACCAGCAGGTCTCCTCGCAGGGCAAGGCGGTCGTCAAGAAGCTGCCCGGCGTGAAGAAGGCCGGCACCTGCACCGTCGTCCGCGGCATGACCCACTCGAACGCCTTCAACCAGTGGATCACCGAGTCGGTCGCGGGCAACATGGGCACGGCCCGGAAGAACGCCACCATCATGGTGATGGACTACCAGGACAACCCGGTCAAGCGGTACAACATGCGCAACGCCTGGTGCAGCAAGGTCGACACCAGCACCGTGAAGGCCGGCGAGGCCGCCGCGCTCACCGAGACCGTGACCATCACCTTCGAAGAACTGGTCATCGAGTAATGCGGCGTACGGCACCCAGGGCGGCCGGCGCCCCGCCGACCGCCGCCGCGCCGACGGAGGCCGTGGCGACGCCGCCGGGACAGCAGCAGGCCGGGATCCCGGCCGCCGCCCCGGCGGCACCGGCCCGACGGCTGCGCACCGAGTTCGACTTCGAGCTGCCGCGCGGCTACGTCGACGACTCCGGCACCGTCCACCGCCACGGCACCATGCGGCTGGCGACCGCACGGGACGAACTGATCCCGCTGCGCGACGTACGCGTCCAGGAGAACCCTGCCTACCTGTCGGTGGTGCTGCTCGGCCGGGTGATCACCCGGCTGGGCACGCTGGCGATGGTGCACGACGGGGTGGTGGAGAACCTCTTCGCCTCCGACCTGGCCTTCCTGCAGGACTTCTACCGGCAGATCAACGCCGAGGGCCACACCCGGGCGGGCGTGACCTGCCCCCACTGCGAGCAGCCGTTCGAGGTCGAACTCGGCGGGAGCCGCCTGGGGGAATCGTGACGTACGCGACCGACCGGCTGCACGAGGAGATCGCGTACATCGCCTACCACTTCCACTGGAGCCTGGAGGACATCCTGGACCTCGAACACCGCGACCGTCGGCGTTTCACGGAGCAGATCGCCTCGCTCGTCGCCCGCGCCTCGGCGGAGGGGTGACGACGTGGGACTTCTCGACCGTCTGAGGGGCGTGCTGGGGGGCCGTGGCGGCCCGGGGGGACCGGGTGGTCGCCCGGGGGCGTCGACGGCTGGGCCGTCGGCCGGTGGTGGTGCGGGGGCCGGTGCCGGCACAGGCACTGCTGGTGCTGGTGCGGAAGCCGCGCCGGGTGCGGGTGGCGTACATGGGGCGGGCCTCGCAGGGGGCGTGGGCTCCGTGCCGGGTGCGGGCTCCCTGCCCGGTGCGGGCGATGCCGGAGGTGTGGCGCCCGTCCAGGGGGCAGGTGAAGGTTCCGCCGCCACCGGCGCGTCCCGGCCCGCGGCCTGGTCCACACTGCCCCCCGTCCAGCGGGTGACCGCGGCGGGGTCCTCGGCCCTGTCCGTGGCGGACCCCGGCTTCGGGGGCCGCCTGGCCACCTGGCAGGACCCCTCCTTCCGCGGGACCTTGTCCCACGCCGTGCTCGACACTGCGCCGGGCGGCCTCGTCACGGGCCTGCTCCACGCGGCGCCGGGCCCGCGCGCCGGGCTCGAACCGCCGTCGCACACCCTGCCCGTGGCCGCCCCCGCCGAGCCGAACGACGGGCCCGGGCGCGCCGCGCTGCCCGTCCGGCGCGCGGCCTTTCCGGGTGCGGAGCCCCGGCCGTCGGGGGTCGGGGGCACACCGGCCGGGCCCGGGTCTGGCAGCTCTACATGGCCGCCTCCGCCCTCGGCTTCGAACGGGGCCGGCTGGGCGTCAACCAGGTCCTGGCGGTGAAGGACGCGCCCGACGGGTCCTCGTACCTGCCGCT
>NZ_RPRY01000608.1 GCF_003949795.1 Streptomyces sp. WAC06614 | reverse complement strand
CGTACCGGCTGTGGAACACCGATCCGCGGGGCGGGTTCGGGCCGGGGGACGATCCGCTGTACATCACGATGCCGGTGCAGCTGGTGGTGGCCGACGCCGGGACGCACCTGAGCTTCTACGACAGCACCTGGGACGGCCGGGTGGTGCTGCGGGAGGGCGAGGAGGGCGCCGGGTCCGGCGCGGACCGGCCCGGGGTGAGCGAGCTGCGCATGGACGGGGGCCCCTTGCGCTGCTGGGTGCTGGTGGGGACGCCGTCGCGGGTGCTCCAGGGCTGGTCGGGGCTGACCGGGGCGGCGGCGGTGCCGCCGGAGTGGGCGCTCGGTCACCAGCACGCGCGGTGGGGGTTCGGCTCGGCCGCGGAGGTGCGGCGGATCGTGGCCGGGTACCGGGAGCGGGGGCTGCCGCTGGCGGCGCTGCACCTGGACATCGACCACTACGACGGGCACCGCGTGTTCACGGTGGACGGCGAGCGGTTCCCGGACCTGCCGGGGCTGGCCCGGGAGCTGGAAGGGGCCGGGGTGCGGCTGGTGTCGATCGTGGACCCGGCGGTGAAGGTGGAGGACGGCCCGGACGCGGTGTACGCGGCCGGGCGGGCGGTCGGGCCGGCCGGGGCGTTCGTGCGGGACGCGCAGGGGCAGGAGGTGCGCGGCGAGGTCTGGCCCGGGGAGTGCGCGTACCCGGACTTCACGGACCCGCAGGTGCGGCAGTGGTGGGGCGGGCTCTACGAGGAGCGGCTGCGGCAGGGCTTCGCGGGGTTCTGGCACGACATGAACGAGCCGGTGTCCTTCACCCCGGCCGTGTTCGCCGACCAGACCCTGCCGAGGTCGGCGCGGCACGCGCTGGACGGGGCCGGCGGTGACCACCGGGCCGCGCACAACGTGTACGGGCTGACGATGGCGCGGGCCGGCTACGAGGGGCTGGTGCGGCTGCGGCCGGCGGAACGGCCGTTCCTGTTCTCCCGGTCGGGGTGGGCGGGGATGCAGCGGTACGGCGGAACGTGGTCGGGGGACGTGGACACCGGCTGGGAGGGGCTGCGGGCCTCGCTGGCGCTGGTGCTGGGGCTGGGGTTGTGCGGGGTGCCGTACTCGGGGCCGGACGTGGGCGGCTTCGGGGGCTCGCCGGAGCCGGAGTTGTTCCTGCGCTGGTTCCAACTGGGGGCGTACCTGCCGTTGTTCCGTACGCATGCCGCGCTGTGGGCGGGGCGGCGGGAGCCGTGGGAGTTCGGGCCGGAGGTCCTCGAAGGGGCGCGGGCGGTGCTGGCCGAACGCGAGCGGCTGCGGCCGTACTTCCTGTCGCTGGCGCACCTGGCGCGGCGGACCGGGGCGCCGTACGTGCGGCCGCTGTGGTGGGGGGCACCGGAGGACCGGGCGCTGCGGGACTGCGAGGACGCGTTCCTGCTCGGGGACTCGCTGCTGGTGGCGCCGGTGCTGGAGCCCGGCGCGGACCGGCGTGCGGTACGGCTGCCGCGGGGGCGGTGGTACGACACCGCCACCGGTACGGCGTACGAGGGCCCCGGCCAGGTGCTGCTGGACGCGCCGCCGGGCCGGATCCCGGTCCTGGCCCGGGCGGGGACGGTGCTCCCGGTGCGCGGTGCGGACGGGGCCGCGGCCCTGGAGGCCTGGGCCCCCGCGACGGGCCGTACGGGCGGCGGGGTGATCGCCCGCGACCCGGGTCCGGGCTTCGCCCCGGCCGAGCTGGAACGGCTGACCGTGCGGTGGCGCGACGGCCGGGTGGTGGTGGAGGGCGAGGACGGCGCCGAACTGAAGGTCCAGGTACGCGGCGTCTGAGGCGGGCTCGGGCACGGCCCGCCTCTGACGCGGCCTCCGAGGCGGGCTCCGACGGGAACAGCCTTTGACGCCCCGGCAGCCGCGCGGCCTGCCCGGGTCAGGTGTAGCGGCCCGCGAACCAGGCGGTGGCCGCCTCGGTGTGGAGGGGGAAGGCCAGGGGGGCCGGGGTGTGGAG
>NZ_RPRY01000607.1 GCF_003949795.1 Streptomyces sp. WAC06614 | reverse complement strand
CACAGGCCCCACAGGCCCCCGGCCCAGCCGGCCCAGGCCCGGCCCGACCGAGCCGACCGGCCCGTCCGAGCCGACCGGCCGTCAGGTCTCCCGGGTCGTCCGTCCCCTGCCACCCGGCAGGCGTCCGGACGCCAGGGGTGTCTTCGTCATCCCTTGCGTCCTTCTCCCCTTTCCCTTTCCCCTGCTCACGAGGAGCCCTGCCATGACCGCTTCGACCACCCTGCGCGACGTGATCGGCCTCGACGGCGCGCTGCCCCGGCTCGCCGACGCGACGCTGATCATGATCGACTTCCAGAACACCTACCGCTCCGGCGTCATGGCGCTCGACGGCGCCGAGCAGGCCCTGGCTGCCGGGGCACGACTGCTGGCCGCGGCGCGCGCCGCGGGGGCTCCGGTGGTGCACGTCGTCAACGACGGCGGTGAGGGCACCCCGTACGACATCCGTGCCGAGATCGGCGCTCTCGGCCCCGAGGTCGCACCGGCCGCGGGTGAGCCGGTGGTCGTCAAGCAGGCGCCCAACGCCTTCCACGGCACCGAGCTGGAGAAGACCCTGCGGGAGCTCGGCGCGGGCACGGATCTGGTGCTGGCCGGCTTCATGACGCACATGTGCGTCGCCTTCACGGCCGAGGGCGCCTACTACCGCGGCTACCGCCCGACGGTCGTCGCCGAGGCCACGGCCACCCGTTCGCTGACCGCCCCGGACGGCACGGTGCTGCCCGCCGCCGCCTTGCAGACGGCGGCCCTGACCACCGTCGGCGACCTGTTCGGGCTGGTCGCCCGCAGCGTCGAGGACGTCACGGGCGAGTGGCGCGGGTAGCGCGAGGAGCCGAGCCGGCCGGGTGGGCCAGGTGCGCGCCCGGCCCGCGCCTCAGTACTCCTCGTCCGGGTATCCCCAGTCGATCTTCGGCTTCGCGTCTGCCGCCACCTCTTCGACCGTCATGGCGAAGAGGCCCTCGAAGTGCGGGCGCCACAGGTAGAAGCGGGATATCCCGAGCGGGAAGTCGGACTCCCCGGAGACGAAGTACGCCCCGTCGTCGTCCCTGGCCACGCCCAGGCTGACCTGGGGGAGGATGTTCTCCTCGCGCAGGAGCTCCTCCAGGGCCCGGACGATGTCCAGGGCCTGGGCCTCGTCGGCGACGTCGGTGACGGTGAAGGCGAGATCGATGTTGACTGACATGGCCTCAGCGTACGGGCGCCCACTGACAGTCCCGACCGCACCGGGGGTCCACCGGACCCCGGGCCCTCGGTGCGGTCGGGCAGCGGGAGCCGGTTCAGCAGGGGCGGATGTGGAACACGGGCGTCCATGAGGCCGTGCCGGTGTCCTTGGCCACGTTCGACCAGCGCTCGCTGCCGTTCTCGTTGTAGAAGCGGGCCCGGGTGCCCCAGGTCTGGTTGTTGTTGAAGGTGCCGTCGCCGACGCCCCAGAAGTCGTAGTAGCCGCAGTGGTAGTAGTCGTAGTTCCGGCCCTGGCCGTCGGTGATGCACAAGTGGCCGTTGGCGCAGGCCAGGGGTGCGCCGAGGGCGCCGGGAGCCGGGAGGGTCACGGTGCCGCCCGGCATGGAGAGCCGGTTCGCGGAGATCTGGCGGGTGCCGGGCTGCCGCGCGAGCACGGCGTCGACCTCGGCCTGGAGCGCGCCGGCCTCGGCCGCGGTCAGGCCGGCCGTCCGGGCCTCGGCCGCGTGGGCGGACGGCTGCGGGGACTCGGCGGACGCCGACGCGCTGCCGGTCAGGGTGAGTCCGGCGACCAGGGCCGCCGCGGCGGTGAACACCGTCGGGAACGTACGCATGCGCATGCTGTGCTTCCCCCTGCATGGTTGACGTGGACGCCTCGGGTGCAACTTCCCGAGTGAGAAGTGCCGGTCGGGCACGGGTCCATCCTGTCGGAGCCGTGTCACCGCATGAAGGGCGGATCGCGTCACCCCTCCGCCCCCGGACGGCCCGCAGGACACAGGACCCTCGACTGCCTGAACGATTCAGCAGCCACCCCCCGGTGCACCCG
>NZ_RPRY01000606.1 GCF_003949795.1 Streptomyces sp. WAC06614 | reverse complement strand
CCGCTGTTGGTGCCCCTCTACGAACACCCCGCCCACCACCCCGAGGCCTGGGAGGCGCTCGTGCGCGCCGCGTCCCGGCTGCACTCGGTGGTGCTCAACCCCGGCAGCGGTCCCGGCAGCGCGCCCGACGAGGGCTTCGCCGACGTCGCCGCGCGGCTGCGGGCGGCCGGGGTGACGGTGCTCGGCTACACCGACACCGACTACGGCCGGCGCCCGCACCGGGACGTCGTACGGGACCTGCTGCACCACCGCGACTGGTACGGCACCGACGGGGCCTTCCTCGACCAGGTGGCCGCCGGCCCCGAACTGCTCCCGCACTACGGGCGGCTGGCCGTCGCCGCCCGGGCCGCCGGGGCGGACACCCTGGTCCTCAACCACGGGGTGCACCCGCACCCCGGCTACGCCGCGCTCGCCGACCTGCTGGTCACCTTCGAGGGCCCCTGGGACGCGTACCGGGCGGCGGACCCGCCGCCGCCCTGGACGGCCGGGCACCCGCCCGAGCGCTTCTGCCACCTGGTGTACGCCGTCCCGCCCGACGCCCCGGCCACCGCTCTCGCGGCGGAGCGCGGCGCAGGGGTGCACTGCGCGGTCCCCGGCACCGGCGCCCACCCGTGGGGGACCCTGCCGTACGGGCTGGAACCCGCCGACCGGTCCCGGGCCGCCGGCTGACCCGGGCGGCCGGGGGGCGTACCGGCAGGATCACACCGGCAGGATCACGTGCACCCGGTAACCGCCGCCGTACCGCGGCCCGGTGGAGCACGTGCCGCCCAGCGCCACCGCCCGCTCCCGCATGCCGACCAGACCGTGGCCCCCGCCGTCGGCGGGCCCCGGCAGCGGGGACGGGTCGGCGGCCGTGCCCCCGTCGTCCAGCACGGTCACCTCCACCGAGGGCCCGACCCGCACCACGCTCACCTCGGCCCTGGCGTCCGGTCCGGCGTGCTTGCGCACGTTGGTCAGCGCCTCCTGGATCACCCGGTACGCCGCCAGGTCCACGGCCGCGGGCAGCGGCCCGTCCGCACCGGGCCCGTCCGCGCCGGGCCCGTCCGTGACGTCGACCGCCACGTGCACCGGCAGCCCGGCGTGCCGGAACGTGTCGACCAGGTCCTCCAGCCGGGCCAGCCCCGGCGCCGGCTCGGTCGGCGCCTCCGGGTCCCCGGACTGGCGCAGCAGCCCCACCGTCGCCCGGAGCTCGTTCAACGCCGACCGGCTGGCCTCCCGCACGTGCGCCAGCGCCTCCTTGGCCTGGTCCGGGCGCTTGTCCATGACGTGCGCGGCCACCCCGGCCTGGACGTTGACCAGGGCGATGTGATGGGCCACCACGTCGTGCAGGTCGCGGGCGATGCGCAGCCGCTCCTCGGCCACCCGGCGCCGGGCCTCCTCCTCGCGGGTCCGTTCGGCGCGTTCGGCCCGCTCCCGGATGGCGTCGATGAAGGCCCGCCGGCTGCGCACCGCGTCACCCGCGGCGGCGGCCATCCCGGTCCAGGCGAACAGGCCCACGTTCTCCTGGGCGTACCAGGGGAACGGCCCGACCAGCATGGCCACGCCCGTCAGCCCCACCATGGTGAGCAGGCCCACCCGCCAGGTGGTGGGCCGGTCGGTGCGCGAGGCCAGGGTGTACAGGGCGACCACCGTGCACATGGCGACGGGGGCCCGCGGCGGGGCGGTGACCAGCTCCAGCAGGGACAGGGCGTTCGTCGCGCACAGCACGGCCATCGGCCGGCGCCGGCGCAGCACCAGCACCGCCGCGCCGAGCACCATCAGCACCAGGGACGCCGGGTCCGGGCTGCGGTCGCCGAACGTCGGCCCGTGCGGCCCGTGCGGGTCCGCGTACGACCCGACCACCATGGCCACCAGCACGCCGAGCGCGAGCAGCGCGTCGCCCCCCAGGGGGTGCGCGCGCCACCAGCGCCGGGTGGCGCGGAAGGGCAGGAGGTCGGTCGTCACCCGGATACCGTACGGCCTGCCCCTCCACCCCGGGACGGGGGCGACGGCGGGGGAG
>NZ_RPRY01000605.1 GCF_003949795.1 Streptomyces sp. WAC06614 | reverse complement strand
CACTGACCCCGCCCCGGCCCCGCCCACCGGCCACCGCTCACCGATCGAGGAAGACCCATGTCCGCAGCGACCCGCATCCCGTCCGCCACCTTCCGCGCACCCGGCACGTCCCGACGCCAGTTCCTCACCCTGCTCGGCATCTCGGCGGCCGCGGTGAGCTGCGGCACGGCCACCGCCGACGGAGGCGGCAAGGGCCAGGTCAAGACCCTCAAGTACCAGGGCGCCGTCGGCCAGGTGACCCTGCCCGAACTCGCCGCCGACCTCGGCTACCTCGGGGACGTGCGCCTGAACTGGGTCGGCAACACCATCAGCGGCCCCCAGGACATCCAGTCCGCCGCCACCGGCCAGATCCACTTCGGCGGCGCGTTCAACGGCGCGGTCGTCAAGCTCGCCGCCGCCAAGGCCCCGATCCGGTCCGTGATCTCGTACTACGGCTCCGACCAGTACGCCTACAGCGGCTACTACGTCCTGGAGAACAGTCCGATCCGCACCGCCCGCGACCTCATCGGCAAGAAGGTCGGGATGAACACCCTGGGCGCGCACTCCCAGGCCCTGCTGGACATCTACCTCTCCCGCAACGGCCTCACCACCGCCGAGGCCGCCCGCGTCGAGGCCCTGGTGGTTCCGCCGATCAGCACCGAACAGGCCCTGCGCCAGGGGCAGATCGAGGTCGGCGTGCTCGGCGGGGTGCTGCGGGACAAGGCCCTGGCCGGCGGCGGCATCCGCCCGCTGTTCACCGACTTCGAGCTGCTCGGCGCGTTCAGCGCCGGCACCTACGTCATGACCAAGCGGTTCATCGAGGAGAACCCCGACACCGTACGGACCTTCGTCACCGGCGTGGCCAAGGCGATCGAGTGGTCGCGGACCACCCCCCGCGAGGAGGTCGTCGCCCGGATGACGCGGATCGTGAGCGGGCGCGGGCGCAACGAGGACACCTCCGCCCTGCAGTACTGGCGCAGCTACGGCGTGGCCGAGACGGGCGGGCGGATCGGTGACAAGGAGTTCCAGCTCTGGCTCGACTGGCTGGGCGAGCGGGGCGAGGTGAAGAAGGGGCAGCTGAAGGCCGGCGACCTCTACACCAACGCCTTCAACGACTACGGCAAGGCCTGAGCGGAGGGAGGCACCACCATGGCGAAGATCGTGTTCGAGAACGTGACCAAGACCTTCCCCACCAGGGACCGGTCCGGCCGCAAGGCGGCGTTCACCGCCCTGGACGGGATCGACCTCTCGCTCGACGCGGGGGAGTTCCTGGCCGTCGTCGGCCCCAGCGGCTGCGGCAAGTCGACCCTGCTGGACCTGCTCGGCGGGCTGACCCGCCCGACCTCCGGGCGCATCCTGCTGGACGGCGAGCCCGTCACCGGACCGGGCCTGGACCGGGGCACGGTCTTCCAGCAGTACGCGCTGCTGCCGTGGCGCACCGCGCTGGGCAACGTCGCGTTCGGCCTGGAGGCCACCGGGGTGCCGCGGCGGCAGCGGGCGGCCCGGGCCCGTGAGTTCCTCGACCTGGTCGGCCTGAGCGGGTTCGAGGACCGGCATCCGCACGAGCTGTCCGGGGGCATGCGCCAGCGGGTCGCCATCGCGCGCTCGCTGGCGTACGACCCCGACGTGCTGCTGATGGACGAGCCGTTCGCCGCGCTCGACGCGCAGACCAGGGAGTCCCTCCAGGACGAGCTGCGCCGGATCTGGCAGGCGACGGGCAAGACGATCGTGTTCATCACCCACGGCATCGAGGAGGCCGTCTACCTCGGCCGGCGGGTGGCCGTCATGACCTCGCGCCCCGGCCGGATCAAGGAGGTCGTCCCCGTCGACTTCGGCGACCGGTCCGGGCTGCTGGGCGAGGACCTGCGCGCCAGCCCGGAGTTCGCCCACTACCGCCACGAGATCTGGACCTTGCTGCACGACGAGGTCGCCCGAGCCCAGCAACTGGAGAAGGAGCAGGCCGCCGCATGACCACCCGGACGAAACCGCCCACCGCCCCGGCCGACCCGGCCCCGGCGGCGACCCTTCCCCC
>NZ_RPRY01000604.1 GCF_003949795.1 Streptomyces sp. WAC06614 | reverse complement strand
AGGGGCAGCCGGACCCCTGGGCCGGGACCGGGGCCGGGGCCGGTGCCCCTTCCGACTCCCACTCTGCCTCCGCTTCCGCTTCCGGTGGGGCCCCGGCGGGCGAGGGGACCCCGCCCGTGGCCGGCGCCCGTACGTCGCCCACGACCGCCGGCCCCCGGCAGGACCAGGGCTACGCCGTGCTCCGCATCCCACGGCTCGGGGTGGTCGCGCCCGTCGCGGAGGGAGTGAGCCGGCGCGGGGTGCTCGACAAGGGGTACGTCGGCCACTACCCGGGGACCGCGCAGCCGGGAGCCCGGGGGAACGTGGCCCTGGCCGGGCACCGCAACACCCACGGGGAGCCGTTCCGCTACATCAACCGTCTGCGCGCCGGGGACGAGATCCACGTGGACGTGCGGGGGAAGCGGTTCACGTACGTGGTCGACACGGTCCTGCCGGAGACGACCGCCCGTGACGGCGGGGTGATCGCACCGGTGCCGCGGAGCGTGGTGAAGCCCGAGTACGGCTACGCCGAACCGGGCTCCTACCTCACGCTGACGACGTGCACCCCCGAGTACACGTCCAAGTACCGGCTGATCGTCTGGGCCAGGCTCAAGGGGTAGGTCGCCGTGACCGCCGTCGCCCGGGTGCGGGCCCCGGCCGATTGTCAGTGGGGGCGGTTAGGATCGAAAGCACGATCGAGGTGCAGGGGCCAACCGGGAGGGGGAGCAGTGGTGTTCGGTTCGCGTCGTCGTCTGCTGCCGTTCCGGGAGGTTGGGGCCGGGCGGGGGGCGCTGTTCGCGGTGCTGCTGGGGCTGGTCGGGCTGTTCGGGCCGACGTTCCTGCTGCTCGGCCGGGCAGTGAGCGGTGAGCCGGGCGTGCCGGTCGGTCTCGCCGCCGCGGTGACCCTGGCGGCGACCGCCGCGGCCGGGGCGGCCCTGGCCGTCTGCGCGGCCTTCGCGGCGCGCTGTGCGCGCCCCGTGCCGCCGACCCGAATACGCACCGCGATACGTGACCGCGAGCAGCGCACGGCGTTCCTGCCGCAGCGCGATCCCGACGCCGAGGGCCGGTCGCGGCCCCGGGCGCCCGGCCGTTACGCCCTGACGGCCGCGTAGGGGCGTCCGGTCCGCGCTCGTTCCGCCTGAACCGTTGTCGCCCCTCGTGGGTCGTCACGCCGACGTGCATCCGCATGCCGCATGCCCAGGTCTGTCCGGCCTGCATGCCGGCATGCCCCCCATGCGTCGTTCGACGTTCGACGAGACCCCTCGGAGGGCCCGCGTGTCCGTTTTCACCCACCTTGTTGCTGCGCTGGCCGGGCTGTTGGAGCCGGTGCTGGCCCAGTCCACGACCGCTGCCGCGATCGTGCTGTTCACCCTGCTCGTCCGGATGCTGCTGCACCCGCTGAACCGTGCCGCCTTCCGCGGGGCCACGCCCGTGGCGGGCTGCCTGCCCGTGCTGCTCCAGTTGCCGGTGTTCTTCGTGATGTACCAGGCGTTCTCCGCGCAGGAGGTCGGCGGCGCGGCGAACGAACTGCTGGGCCACCGGCTGTTCGCGGCCCCGCTGGGCGACCGCTGGGCCGATGCCCTCGGGGACGGCGGGCTGGTCGGGGCGTCGGGGCTGGTGTTCCTCGGGCTGTTCGCCGCGATCGCGGCGGTGGCCGCGTGGAGCGCGGCGCTCGGGCGGCGGGCCGCGGCGGTTGCACCGCCGGTGCCCATGCCCGTGCCCGTGCCCCGGTCGCTGCCTGCGGCGGGCGGCGTACGGGGCGCTGGCGCTGCCGTGCCGGCACCGACAGTCGAGCAGCAGGAGGCGGTGCGCAAGGTGATGGGCTACCTGCCGCTGCTCTCGTTCGGCACCTTGATCACCGCGGCGGTGGTCCCCCTGGCGGCGGGCCTCTACCTGCTGACGACCACGGCCTTCTCCGTGGCGGAGCGGGCCTGGTTGCAGCGGCGCAAGGACCGGGCCCTGGCCGCGGCTGCGGCCGCGGATGCGGATGCGGGAGAGGCGGGGCCGGGGGCGTAGCCCTGTTGTCCTGGCGGGGCGTAGGCG
>NZ_RPRY01000603.1 GCF_003949795.1 Streptomyces sp. WAC06614 | reverse complement strand
GCTCGGGGGCGGTCGGGCCGGTGAGCCGGCGGGGGGTGCGTTCCTCGGTCTCGCCGACGGTGAACTTGCTGTGCTCCAGGTAACGGCGGTCGGGCGCGTCGGGTCCGTCGGCGAAGAACGGGTGCGGTCCGTCCGCCTCCAGCAGGCTGCGCGCGGCCAGCCTGCACACGGCGCGTTCCTCGTCGGGGCCGATGCCCAGCCGGTTGAGCAGCATGTGCAGTTGGGAGGCCCACACCCACAGGAGTCCGGCCGGGTGCTGCTCGCGCAGCCGTTTGTCCGCCGCGGTGACGGCGGTGGCCCAGTCCGCCTGCCAGGCCGGGGCCGTGCCCTGGTCCAGCCGCTCGCGGACGGCGGCGGCGCGGCGGGCGAGGGCCTCGCGGCGTGCCCCGAACACCGTGTTGACCCGGGTGTGGACGACGGCCCCGGGCAGCAGGGGGACGTCGGTCACCCAGCGCCAGCCCGCCGCGTGCTCGCGCAGCCAGCCGCCCGCGGCCTGCCGGTCCAGGCCGAGGGCGTGGGCGGTGGTGAGGACGGCGTCGAGGGCGAGGTTCAGGCGTTCGGAGGGTCCGTGCCCGTGCAGCGCGCGCAGTGCGGTGACCGCGGTGCGGCTGCTGACGGAGAACACCTCCTCGGCCACGGGCAGCGCGAGCGGGCCGCCGTAGCGCTCGGTCTCCGGCTCGTACGCGACGTCGCGGACCTCGGCGTGCAGGGACGGCCACGGGCCCGCGCCGGGGAGGACCGGGACGGCGGAGGCGGCGCGGGTGAGCGTGCCGGGCAGGGTCCGCACCACCGCAGCGGCGGGTTCACGGACCCGGACACGCAGGTGCGGGCCGCCCTCGCCGTAGCGGATGAAGAACCAGTCGGCCGCCTCGCCGCGGGCCACCACGCCGTCCAGCAGCGGAGCCAGACGGTCCGTCAGGAAACGGTCGGTGTCCTCGGTGCTGCTGTGGAGGTACAGGTGCAGGCTGTGCCACCGGGGCATGTCGGGCTCCTCGGCCGGTCAGGGGAAGGGGTGCGGGTGCGGGTTGAGGTCCTCGTGGCGCAGGACCCCGGGGGCCCGGCCGAGCCGGGCGGGGACCTCCAGCAGCCGGGGCAGGCCCCGGGTGCGCCGGTTGTGGTGGCCGAAGGTCATGGGCAGGCTGCCGGGGACGATCACCTTCGCCCCGTACAGGCCGAGTCCGGCGGTGAAGCCCGGCTCGTCCTGGCGTACGGCGATCACCTCCAGGCCGAGCCCGGCGAGGCGCCGCACGGTCGCGGTGAGCAGGGTGCGCAGGTCCTCGACCGGCCGGGGCGCGTCCGGCCAGGCCTGCTGCCAGGGGATCTCGGGGGCCGGGGCGAGGAGGAAGGCCGAGCGGGTGCGGGCCTCGGGCAGGGTGTTGACGCCGACGTGGTCGTCGAGGGTGAGGACCAGCTCGGGCCGCTCCAGCATCGGGCGCAGCCGGCGCGGGTCGCGCGGCGCGTCGTCGGCGAGGGCCCGGTGCGGGGCCTCGTGCACGTTGGTGACCACCTCGGCGACGGCGGAGCGGATGGCGACGCGGGGGTCGTGGTGCGCACCGGCGGCGAGGAAGGTGCCGGGGGCGTCGGGGTGGGAGCCGCGGTAGCGGCAGACGGCGAGGACGGCCGGGATCCCGAAGTCGTTGGTGGCGTCGAGCAGGACGAGCTCGTAGCCGGCCAGGGCGGCGCGGTCGGCGAGGCCGGCGGTGCGCGGGTCGTCGTCGGGGACGGCGATGCGGCGCAGCGGGGTGCGGGCGTACCAGGCCATCAGGAAGGCGTCGCGTTCGGCGACCTCGAACAGGCCGTAGAGGACGGCTTCCTGGGGGCTGTTGCCGAGGCCGCAGCCGTTGGAGGACTCGTAGACGATGCGGGGGCCGTCGCCGGGGACGTCCCAGTACGCGACGTGTTCGGGGACGGCGAGGGGACGGTCGTGGGTGAGCGACCAGCCGTGCACCCAGTCGAGAGCGAGGTCGGGGTGGTAGGGGACGGTGGTGGCGGCGGGATGGGTGTGCGCGGAGGGTTCGGGCAGGCCGAGGCGGCGGGGGTCCAGGG
>NZ_RPRY01000602.1 GCF_003949795.1 Streptomyces sp. WAC06614 | reverse complement strand
CGGCGGCCGGTCTCCTCGACGACCTCGGCGGCCGGTTCCTGCCGAACGACCTGTGGGCCCGGGTCGCCGGCATGGAGAAGGAGAAGGACCTCATCGAACGGCGGGTGGTGCTGCCCCTGGCCGAGCCCGAGCGGGCAGCCCAGCACGGGGTGCGCCCGCCGCGCGCCATCACCCTCTTCGGCCCGCCCGGCACCGGCAAGACCACCTTCGCCCGCGCCATCGCCTCCCGGCTCGGCTGGCCCTTCGTGGAACTGCTGCCCTCCCGGCTGGCCGACGAGGGCAACCTGGCCGCCGCCCTGCGCAGCGCCTTCGCCCGGATCGCCGAGCTGGAACGGGTCCTGGTCTTCATCGACGAGGTCGAGGAGATCGCCCCGGTCCGCACCGAGCCCGCCCAGCCGGGCGGGATCCACGGGGTCACCAACGAACTGCTCAAGCTGATCCCGGGCTTCCGGGAGGGCGACGAACGGCTGCTGGTGTGCGCCACCAACTCGGTCCGCTCGCTGGACCCGGCCTTCCTGCGGCCCGGCCGCTTCGACTACCTGATCCCGATCGGCACCCCCGACGCCGGGGCCCGGGCGGCGATCTGGTCCCGCTGGACGGCGGGCCGGGCGGACGTGGACGTGGCGGCGCTGGTCGCCGCGAGCGAGCTGTTCACCCCGGCCGACATCGAGCACGCGGCGCGGATCGCGGCGCAGGTCAGCTTCGAGCGGGACCTGGAGGCGGTGGCCGGCCCGCCCGGCGCCCCGCTGGGCGCGACCACCCAGGACTACCTGGACGCGATCGGCCAGAGCCGGCCGACGGTGACCCCGGCGCAGACCCGCGACTTCGCGGCGGACATCACCGCGCACGCCCGCTTCTGAGCTGTGGCGGCCCGCAGCGCTCCCCAAAGCACTGCGGGCCTTCCACGCGGACACGGCAGCCGTGCGGAACGGCCGCGCTCCGGTGGGGGTGTACCACGGGCTGGAACGAGGCACGCGACGGTGCCGCAGGACTCCCTGCAAGCCCTGGTCGGCGCGTTCCGGTCAAGCAGCGCGGGGCCGCCCGGCGCCTCGGCCGGACGGCCGCCGTCGCTCGGCCGAACGGCCGGTCCGACCGGCGCGGCCGGTTCACCCGGAGCACTGGTAGGTGAACTCCACCGCCGCGGTGCGCCGCGCCGGCTCCAGCAGCTCCAGCTCGGCCCGTGCGGGATAGCTGCCGGTGCCCTGGAAGGTCCACAGCAGGTGCAGCCGCGCCTCGTGCTGCCCCCGCGCCACCCGCTCGGTGAGCTGTTCGGAACGGGTGCCGTCGCTGCGGATCCAGCGGTACGTGAGCGTGCCCGGGCGCCCGTCGGTCGCCACGACGGCGAGCACGTCGGCGGCCGCACCACAGGTCGGGCCCCCGGCGGCGGTGCTCACCGTCACGTCCCGGACCGCGACCGAGGGCCCGAGCCGCTGCCAGGCGAGGTACCCCAGGACGGCGAGCAGCACCACCGCGGCGAGCGTGTACCGGCGCAGCCCGGCCCAGCGGCTGCGGCGGACGGGCGCGGGCGCCGGCAGGGTCAGCGTCCCGCCGGGGACCACGGCGAACGGTGCGACCGCCGCCGCCGTCACCCCGGGCCCGAAGCGCAGCACCGAACCGTCGACCCGGTCGGGCGCGACGTCCTCCACCGGGAGCGGGCCCCCGCTGATCCAGTGGCTGCCGAGGACGGTGGCGCTGTAGTCGTTGTCGTCGCTCATCGGATCTGACACCTCCTGATCCAGACCGGGGCGGAGGTGGCGGACTTCCCGCCCGCCGTGGCCCGTACGTGCCAGTAGCAGCCGGCGCCGGTGAAGGCGTGGGCCCGCGTGAACGAGCCCTGGGCGCTCACCGTGTCCCGGCCGTCGGAGGCTCCGAGGAGCCGCGGGCTGTCACTCGTGAACCACTCCAGCACCACCGGCACCGCGCCCTTGCCCGTCGTGCTGAGGGTGACGCCGGCCTGGCCGGTCGTCACGCCGGTCTGGTTCAAGGTGACCGCGATCGAATCGACGACCACCACGGGCGAGGGCGGGGCCGTGGTGGGCGGCGGCGTCGTCGCGGGAGGG
>NZ_RPRY01000601.1 GCF_003949795.1 Streptomyces sp. WAC06614 | reverse complement strand
GGGCGGAGGGGTCCTGGGGGGCTACTTGGTGATCCGGGGCCCGGCGGGCGGCGTCTGCGGCGGGATCGGCGCGGTGGCCGCCGACTGCGGCGAGGCCGGGTTGGCCAGGGCCGACGGCGGGGCGACGGAGGCCGTCGGATCCGGCTTCGGGGCCTCTTCCTCGGTCTCGGCGAGCGGCATCCCGCCCACGATGGCGATCTCGGCCTCGTCGAAGGCCTCCTTGATCCGCCAGCGCAGCTCGCGCTCCACGGCGAACTGCTTGCCGGGCATCGTCTTGGCCGAGATCCGTACGGTCATCGAGGCGAGCAGCACCTCGGACAGGCCCAGCACCTCCACCGGACCCCACAGGTGCTCGTCCCACGGCGTGTCCTTGGCCATGCCGTCCGCCACCTCCTGGAGCACCTCGCGGATCCGCTTGAGGTCCTCGCTCGGCTTGACCTGGACGTCGACGGTGGCGGTGGCCCAGCCCTGGCTGAGGTTGCCGATCCGCTTGATCTCACCGTTGCGGACGTACCAGATCTCGCCGTTGTCACCGCGCAGCTTGGTCACCCGCAGGCCGACCTCGACCACCTCGCCGGAGGCCACCCCCGCGTCGATCTTGTCCCCGACGCCGTACTGGTCCTCCAGGATCATGAAGACGCCGGACAGGAAGTCCGTGACCAGGTTCCGGGCGCCGAAACCGATCGCCACACCGGCCACACCGGCGCTCGCCAGCAGCGGGCCCAGGTTGATCTCCAGGGTGCCGAGCACCATCAGCGCGGCCGTACCGAGGATCAGGAACGAGGCCACCGAACGCAGCACCGAGCCGATCGCCTCGGAACGCTGGCGCCGCCGCTCGGCATTGACCAGCAGGCCGCCCAGCGTGGTGCCCTCCACGGCCTCCGCGCCGCGGTTCATCCGCGTTATCAGCTTGGTCAGGGCCTTGCGCACCATCGAACGCAGCGCCACCGCTATCACGACGATCAGCAGGATCCGCAGGCCCACGTACAGCCATCCGGCCCAGTTCTCCTCGATGAAACTGGCGGCGTTGGTGACGCTCTCGTGGGTGTCCCTCACCGTCGTGGACACATCCGGAACCTCGGTCGCGAGAGTGAACGTGGCTGCGGGCCAGGGCACGGCGGGTACCTCCAGATGTAGCGGTCCGCCCGCGGACGGGGGAGAGACGGGCGGACCCACCACACTAACGGGGCGGGCCCCCGCCGCCCTTGCCAGGAGTTGCCGGTGTTCGAGGGAGAGACCGGACTCACACGGGCAGGAAAGAGGGGTGTGCCGGAAAACACCTCCGACCCGTTACGGGCGCGTGGTGGCGCTCCGGCCGGCCGGAAGGAGAGACTGAAGGCAGATCGTCCCGGCGCGAGCCACGCGCCGCCGGCGTACAAGGAGGCATCCGTGCCGCACGTCCTGGTCCTCAATGCGTCGTACGAGCCGCTCGGCGTCGTACCGCTCCGCCGCGCGCTCGTCCTCGTCCTGGAGAACAAGGCGGTCTCCCTGGAGGAATCCGGCGCCTTTCTGCACAGCGCGACGAAGGTCGTCCCCGCTCCCAGCGTGGTGCGGCTCAAGCGCTTCGTGCGGGTCCCCTACCGGGGGCCCGTTCCTCTCACCCGTCGCGCGCTGTTCGCCCGCGACGGCGGCCGCTGCATGTACTGCGGCGGCGTCGCCACCAGCGTCGACCACGTCATTCCGCGCAGCCGGGGTGGCCAGCACGTGTGGGACAACGTCGTCGCCGCGTGCCGCCGCTGCAACCACGTCAAGGCCGACCGGCACCTGCTGGAGCTGGGCTGGCGGCTGCGCCACCAGCCTGCGCCGCCGTCGGGGCTGGCCTGGCGGATCATCGGCACCGGGCACCGTGACCCGCGCTGGATGCCGTACCTCCAGCCCTACGGTGCGGACGACGCGCTGGCCAGGATCGCGGCCCCGGCCGCGGCCTCCTGACACCGCGCCGCGAGGTCCGGGGGCCGCCGGCCCCCGGGCGGCAGCTCCCTGCCACGCCAGGAGTGCGGGCCGGGCCACGGGGTAGGGCTGCGGTGTCCCGCCACCGCCGGCCCTACCCCGTGGCCCGGCC